>NVSO02000143.1 GCA_002401305.2 Rhodobiaceae bacterium
AGGGTTTCCTTGTTGCGCCGCTCGAAGATATCGTGAATTGGGCTCGCACGGGCTCATTGATGTGGATGACATTCGGCTTGGCGTGTTGCGCTGTTGAAATGATTCACGTGTCCATGCCGCGGTATGACCTTGAACGTTTTGGAACGGCTCCGCGCGCCTCCCCACGTCAATCAGATGTGATGATCGTTGCGGGCACGTTGACCAACAAGATGGCCCCAGCCCTGCGCCGCGTATACGACCAAATGCCTGAGCCACGGTATGTGATTTCAATGGGCTCCTGTGCAAATGGCGGCGGTTACTACCACTACTCCTATTCTGTAGTGCGCGGCTGTGACCGGGTTGTACCAGTAGACATCTATATTCCAGGGTGTCCGCCAACAGCTGAAGCCTTGCTCTACGGTGTGATGGCTTTGCAAAAGAAAATTCGCCGGACAGGCACACTTGATCGGTAATTCGTTACCAATCAAAATGACCTCAGGGGTGTCTCATCCCGCATTATTCGACCTCAGGGATGTTTCGTCCCGCATTATTCGAGAAGCAAATTCATGGACGAAAGTCTGCAAGAACTCGGTGAACACATTCAGTCTCTCCTTAGTGAGTGCGTAAAGAGTGTTGACGTCGCCTATGGTGAGCTATGCATCAATGTGGAACGAGACCAAATCCTTCAGGTTTTGAAGTTCCTGCGAGATGACAGCTCATGCCGGTTCACATGTTTGATGGATGTCTGCGGTGTGGATTACCCAGAACGCCCAGAGCGTTTTGATGTCGTCTACCACCTGTTGTCGATGTTCCAAAATCATCGCATCCGTGTCGTCCTGACGACCGATGAAGATACGCCTGTGCCAAGTGCATGCAGCGTGTTTCCAGCGGCAAACTGGTTCGAGCGCGAGGCATTTGATCTATACGGCATTCTCTTTGCCGATCACCCAGACCTGCGCCGGATCCTGACTGACTATGGTTTCTCAGGCTATCCGCTCCGCAAAGATTTCCCAACAACAGGTTACGTTGAAGTGCGATATGACGATGAGCAAAAGCGCGTCGTCTATGAGCCCGTTAAACTGGTTCAAGAATTCCGCAACTTCGATTTCGCGTCTCCTTGGGAAGGGGCGCAATACATTTTGCCGGGCGATGAAAAAGCCTCAGGAGATGAGGGATAAGTCATGGCAGAAAATCAAATCCGCAATATTAATATCAACTTTGGCCCGCAACACCCTGCGGCCCACGGCGTGCTCCGCCTTGTCCTTGAATTGGACGGGGAGGTTGTAGAACGCTGCGATCCTCACATTGGTTTGCTCCACCGGGGCACTGAGAAGTTGATCGAAAGCAAAACCTATCTTCAGGCTGTCCCGTATTTTGACCGCCTCGATTATGTAGCACCGATGAACCAAGAGCATGCCTATGCTCTGGCCGTTGAACGCTTGCTCGGCATTGAAGTGCCGATCCGGGGTCAGCTCATCCGGGTGCTCTATTCAGAGATTGGTCGTCTGCTTTCCCACATTCTCAACATCACCACGCAAGCCTTGGACGTGGGCGCAATGACGCCTGTGACGTGGGGCTTTGAAGAGCGTGACAAAATGATGGTGTTTTACGAGCGCGCCTCTGGCTCTCGTATGCACGCAGCTTATGTGCGTCCCGGCGGTGTTCACCAGGACCTGCCAGAGCAATTGCTGCAAGACATCTATGACTTCTGTGACCCGTGCCAAAAAACGCTCGACGACATTGGAGGCCTTCTCACTGAGAACCGGATCTTCAAACAGCGTAACGTGGACATCGGCGTTGTGAGCCAACAAGAAGCACAAGAATGGGGCTTCTCCGGCGTCATGGTGCGCGGTTCCGGTCTCGCTTGGGACTTGCGCCGCTCGCAGCCTTACGAATGCTACAGCGATTTGGAATTCGACATTCCAATCGGCAAAAATGGCGACTGCTATGATCGCTATCTTGTACGTATGGAAGAGTGCCGCCAGTCGTTGAGAATCATCAAACAATGTATTGAAAAGATGAAGCCCGGTCCTGTGTCGTCACGAGACGGTAAGATTGTGCCGCCAAAACGCGATGAGATGAAACGCTCAATGGAAGCGCTCATCCATCACTTTAAGCTGTACACGGAAGGCTATAAGGTTCCCGCAGGTCAGGTATATGCCGCTGTGGAAGCACCAAAAGGAGAGTTCGGGGTGTTCCTCGTATCAGACGGATCAAACAAGCCGTATCGCTGCAAAATTCGCGCGCCAGGCTTTGCCCATCTCCAAACGATGGATCATTTTTGTAAAGGACACATGCTCGCCGACGTCGCGGCCATTTTGGGCTCGCTCGACATCGTGTTCGGGGAGGTTGACCGATGAGTGTTAGAAGACTAGATCCAAATCAGCCCGATAGTTTCGCGTTTACGCCCGAAAACATCGAGTGGACAAAAGGCCAAATCGCGAAATACCCAGAAGGCCGTCAGGCCTCAGCGGTAATCCCGATGTTGTGGCAAGCTCAAAAGCAAGAAGGCTGGGTGACCGAGCCTGCCATCGAAGTGATTGCGGACATGCTCGGCATGGCAAAAATTCGCGTCCTCGAAGTGGCGACTTTTTACACCATGTTCAACTTGTCTCCGGTCGGCAAACATTTTGTCCAACTCTGCGGCACCACCCCTTGTTGGTTGCGCGGCGCGGATGATTTGAAAGCGGTCTGCCGCAAACACATTGGCGATCCAAGCACAGTGTCCGACGACGGTCAGTTGTCTTGGATGGAAGTTGAATGCTTGGGCGCGTGTTCAAACGCACCGATGGTTCAAATCAACGATGACTATTACGAAGATCTCACAGCAGAGAATTTTGCTCAGATCCTCGAAGACCTGCGCGCTGGACGCGAAGTTAAGCCGGGTCCACAGGCGGCCCGTAAAGGCTCCGAACCTTTGGGCAAGCTGACTTCACTGACAACGCCCATCACCGCTGAGGGGGCAGAATAATGTTGCAGGATAAAGATCGTATTTTCACCAATCTCTACGGGCTCGACGGCTGCACTTTGGCAGACGCACAGCGCCGGGGTGATTGGAGCGGCACAAAAGACCTTATCGGCAAAGGCAAAGACTGGATCATCAGCGAGATGAAAGAATCCGGTTTGCGCGGTCGGGGCGGCGCGGGCTTCCCAACAGGTCTTAAATGGTCATTCATGCCTAAAGAGAGCGATGGTCGTCCGCACTATCTCGTCGTCAACGCCGATGAGTCCGAGCCGGGCACCTGCAAAGACCGTGAGATCATGCGTCATGATCCACAAAAACTCATTGAAGGTTGCCTCATTGCTGCTTTCGCAATGGGTGCAAACGCGGGCTACATCTATATACGCGGCGAATTCATTCGCGAACGTGAAGCCTTGCAAGCTGCCATTGACGAAGCATATGCAGCCGGGCTCCTCGGCAAAAATGCAGCCGACAGCGGATGGGACTTTGAGCTCTACGTGCACCACGGTGCAGGCGCCTACATCTGCGGCGAAGAAACAGCCTTGCTGGAAAGCTTGGAAGGCAAAAAAGGCATGCCACGCCTTAAGCCTCCATTCCCAGCAAACGCCGGCCTCTACGGCGCACCGACCACAGTGAACAACGTGGAAAGTATCGCGGTTGCACCAACCATTCTGCGTCGCGGCGCGTCATGGTTCTCAGGTCTTGGGCGTCCCAATAATGCGGGCACCAAACTTTTCTCCATCTCCGGTCACGTGAACAATCCGTGCAACGTAGAAGAAGAAATGGGCATCCCTTTGCGCGAACTGATCGACAAACATTGCGGCGGCGTACGTGGCGGTTGGGACAATTTGCTGGCGGTTATTCCCGGCGGATCATCCGTACCCATGCTGCCAAAGTCTGTTTGCGACACCATCTTGATGGATTTCGACAGCCTTAAAGAAGTTGGCTCGGGCCTCGGCACAGCCGCTGTTATCGTGATGGATAAATCTACCGACATCATCAAAGCCATCGCCCGTCTTTCTGCTTTCTATAAGCATGAGAGCTGCGGCCAATGCACACCGTGCCGTGAAGGTACGGGGTGGATGTGGCGCGTGATGGAACGTTTAGCCAAGGGAGAAGCAGAGGTCGAGGAAATCGACATGCTGCTCGATGTTACCAAGCGCATTGAAGGTCATACGATCTGTGCGTTGGGTGATGCTGCTGCATGGCCTGTTCAAGGCTTGATCAAGCACTTCCGTCCTGTAATCGAAGAACGTATCGCTGCCCAAAAAGCTGGGCGCCTGATACAAGTCGCTGCGGAGTAAACCATGCCTAAAGTGACTGTAGACGGAATTGAAGTTGAAGTAGACGCAAGCGCAACCGTGCTTCAAGCGTGTGAACTTGCTGGTGCGGAAATTCCGCGCTTCTGTTACCACGAACGTCTCTCAATTGCGGGCAACTGCCGCATGTGCTTGGTTGAAGTTGAACGTGCTCCCAAGCCCGTTGCAAGCTGCGCGCAGCCTGTAACCGACGGCATGGTCGTTCACACAAAAACCGAAAAGGTGAAGCGGGCACGCGAAGGGGTGATGGAATTCCTTCTCATCAATCACCCACTAGATTGCCCAATTTGTGACCAAGGCGGCGAATGCGATCTGCAGGACCAAGCCATGGGCTACGGCATTGACAACAATCGTTACGTTGAGAACAAACGGGCCGTTGAAGACAAAGACATGGGGCCATTGATTGCGACCACCATGACACGCTGCATCCACTGCACACGCTGTGTGCGCTTCATCACTGAAGTCAGCGGTGTTGCTGAATTGGGCGCAACCGGTCGCGGCGAAGATATGGAAATCACCACCTATCTTGAAAAAGCACTGACGTCGGAACTGCAAGGTAATGTGATTGATCTGTGCCCAGTGGGTGCGTTGACCTCTAAGCCCTATGCGTTCACAGCCCGTCCTTGGGAACTGAAGAAAACCGAAACCATTGATGTGATGGATGCCATGGGCTCCAACATCCGCGTGGACAGCCGGGGCCGTGAAGTCATGCGCGTCCTGCCACGGGTCAATGAAGCCATCAACGAAGAATGGATTTCAGACAAAACCCGTTTCATCTGGGATGGTCTGAAAACACAACGCTTGGACCGCCCTTATGTGCGCGAAGACGGCAAATTGCGCGTCGCCACATGGGACGAAGCCTTTGCAAAAATCGCTGAAAAAGTTGCCAGCACCACACCAGATAAAATGGCCGCAATTGCGGGTGATTTAGCTGACGTGGAAAGCATGAAGGCGCTTAAAGATTTGATGGTGTCTCTAGGGGTAACCAACCTAGATTGCCGCCAAGACGGCGCGAAAATCGGCACCGGCGGGCGTGGTTCCTACATTTTCAACTCTGGCATCGAAGCCATTGAAGAATCTGATGCACTTCTCGTCATCGGCTCTAACCCACGCCTAGAAGCACCTGTCCTGAATGCGCGTATTCGCAAGCAGTGGACCAAAGGCGGCTTCCCAATCGGCGTGGTGGGCGAAGATACTGACCTGACTTACCCAACAGATTATTTGGGTGCAGGTACCGATACGCTCAAACAAATCATCGATGGCTCGCACCCCTTTGCGCGTGTCATGGAAGTGGCTGAAAACCCAATGATCATTGTGGGTCAAGGGGCGTTGACCCGTGAAGACGGTGAAGCAGTTTTGACCGCCATCATCGCTTACGCAAAATCGACTGGCGTCATTAAAGACGGCTGGAACGGTTTTAACGTTCTCCACACAGCAGCAGCCCGTGTGGGCGGCCTCGATCTTGGCTTCTTGCCAGGTGAAGAGGGCCGTGACACCCAAGCTATTCTGGACGGGGCGGCAGCCGGTGCAATTGATCTTGTGTTCTTGCTGGGTGCCGATGAAATCGAAACCAAATCTTTGGGCAACGCCTTTGTGGTCTATCAAGGCACACACGGCGATGCGGGCGCGCACTGCGCGGACGTGATTTTGCCAGGGGCAGCTTATACAGAGAAAAGCGGCCTCTACGTCAACACAGAAGGTCGTGTCCAAATGGCCAAACGTGCAGCATTCCCTCCAGGGGATGCGCGCGAAGACTGGGCCATCCTGCGGGCATTGTCAGCCAAACTCGGCAAGGCTCTCCCATATGACAGCTTGCGCGATTTGCGGGCCGCTCTTTACGAAGACGTACCGCATTTTGCAACGTTGGACGATTTGACCCCCGTTGAGGTGCCGCAAGGTTCTGCAACCGGTGCGATGTCAGCAACGCCGTTCACCAACGCAATAAAAGATTTCTATATGACCAACCCGATTGCCCGCGCGAGTAAGGTAATGGCCGATTGCGCCGCCCTTGCAAAAGGCACCGACAAGGGAGCTACCGGCACTCATGGTTGATATCCTCATAACATACGGCATTCCAGCCGGCATCATCATCGCGAAAAGCGTGTTTATGTTGGTGTGCCTGTTGATATTCGTAGCCTTCGCCCTCTACGCAGACCGTAAAGTCTGGGCTGCGGTTGGGTACCGGAAGGGTCCAAACGTTGTGGGTCCATTCGGACTGCTGCAATCTTTTGCCGATTTGGCAAAATTCATGTTCAAGGAATTGATCATTCCTGCCGGGGCAAACAAGGGCGTCTTTTTGATCGCGCCTCTATTGTCGACAACCTTGGCCTTATCGGCTTGGGCGGTTATTCCCATGGCAGACGGTGTGGTGATTTCAAACATCAACGTCGGAATCTTGTTCATCTTTGCGATCTCCTCATTGGAAGTTTACGGCATCATCATGGCCGGGTGGGCATCCAACTCTAAGTACCCCTTCCTAGGCGCACTTCGCTCAGCGGCGCAAATGGTGTCGTACGAAGTTTCCATGGGCTTTGTCATTGTCTGTGTCTTGATGACGGTTGGCTCGCTCAACCTCTCTGACATTGTGAATGCACAATCAGGTGGTTTTTGGAATTGGTACTTCTTGCCGCATTTCCCAATGTTCGTGATCTTCTTTATCTCCACATTGGCTGAAACCAATCGGCCCCCATTTGACTTGCCAGAAGCAGAAGCCGAACTCGTTGCGGGTTACGCTGTGGAATATTCTTCCTCACCGTACATGATGATGTTCATGGCTGAATATGTGGCCATCTTGGCCCTATGCGCCCTAACCACCATTCTCTTCCTAGGTGGCTGGCACGCACCCATCGATATGGCACCCTTCACGTGGATCCCGCCATTCATATGGTTCTGGGCGAAAGTCATCTTCCTCTTCTTCATGTTTGCAGTGATCAAAGCGATCGTACCGCGTTATCGCTATGACCAACTGATGCGTCTGGGTTGGAAAGTATTCCTCCCAATCTCCCTCTTCTGGGTTGTCGCAACTGCAAGCTTTCTTGTTTTCACTGGAACCGTGCCGCAATAAGCGGCGAGCGAAAGGAACTGAAATATGTCTTTGCTAACTCAGTCTATTCGGTCGCTCTTTTTAGAAGAGTTCGTGTCGAGCTTTTTTCTGGGCATGAAGTACTTCTTCAAAACCAAACCGACCATCAACTACCCATTTGAGAAAAATACGCTCTCTCCGCGTTTTCGCGGCGAACATGCATTGCGTCGTTATCCAAATGGTGAAGAGCGCTGTATCGCGTGTAAATTGTGTGAGGCTTGCTCCGCAAGAGGCTGCTAGAGCCTCCGCGCGTTGGCCTCAAAGTATGCCTAGCGGCTTCTGGGCGCACTCGTCGAAACACAGGGGTGCTTGCGGGCAGACGGAAATCCAGCATAAAATATCAGTCTGGTTTAAATTCGAAGCTGAACACTTCATCTAGCGGTACGTTGAACGCCCGCGCGATTAGAAATGCCACTTCGAGCGATGGCGAATAATGTGCTTTTTCTATCGCCACAATGGTTTGGCGGGTTATGCCCACTAGTTCGGCTAACTGTTTTTGAGTCATTTCGTCTGCATCGAACCGCAAACGCCTAATGTTATTTGCTACATTATGTTTTGATTTGGCCATTATAGCCCCCTAATATATTGAAATAACTTAGTAAACTCGCCGGCCAAAGTGCATAAAAACATGGTGCAAATTAAATAAATGATTGCTGTTACTGCTGGTGTTCCCATCCAAGCC
>NVSO02000144.1 GCA_002401305.2 Rhodobiaceae bacterium
ATCATTATGTTGAGAACTGGCAGCGGTATGCCCAAGAATTGGTTCTGGTTGACTAGGCATCCGGTTTTGCTAATCGGTTAGAGGTTTCATGAGTATGTTTCCCCCCTTAATGCGCGCTTTCTACACGCCCCAGTTTTGGGGCGTGATGGTTTTACTGTGCGTTGGGCTGGTGGGCTTTGCCTCTCATGCTTATGGGCAAGCCCCCACATTCTCTGGTCGCTATGATGGGATTGGCATTGGTGCTGATGCGGTGCTCAGCTTGGAAGAGCTTGAGGGGCGTGTGGTGGGGCGCCTGACACTGAAAGACAATAAGTCCTTTTCTCTCAACGGGCGGCGTACGGGGGATGTGGCGCAGGGCTCATTGGTGCGCGATGCTGTGAAACAGTTCTTCCACATCGAACATCGTGCACTGGGTGTGCAGCTTCTCATTATTCCAGCAGGAGTTGATGGGGTGCCTTTGCTTAAGCAGGGCCAAGAACTTTCCTTTATTCGCCAGGGGGTACAATTGCCCAAACCGGTGATCTTTAAAAAGGCACCGACGGCGCAGTCTGTGGCGCTTCCAAATTTTCTGAGTGAGTTTCGGAATTGGTCGCCGCAAGATTTGGCCCGGGTTTATGTCGGTCTAAATGCCAAAGACCAAGGGCTGATTAGCCTGTTTGATTATGCCAGCGCAGAGATTTTGTGGCGGATATGCGTCTCAGCGCCTCCCCATAAAACTCTATCGGCGGCGCAACTTGCCCAGCTTTTAGCGCGTCAGGCGACCGATTGCAGTGCGTATTTAAAGATGATTGCAAAGGTGCGTGACAGTGGGCAGATCGACCTTTTTATTCGGCGGGCAAATTTTCAGTTTGAGCTGATCCGCAAAACCTATGAATGCGATCATCAGCAGAAAAGCCAAAGTAATTGCCATGAAGTGAATGCACTCAGTGCGCCGCTCATTAGTGAGTGGCGGCCTGCAATTGCGATCATGGAGGGGTTGGTCAAACCTCAAGACGGTACGGACAAGATTGCGTATACACCACTTTCCAAACCGCATGTCGTGGCGCAAAAGACTAAGGGCGTGACCGAGGGTGTCGCGTCTGAAAAAGAAACTGCTGTGGGTGCGTTACGGTCGACGATTGAGGTCTTTGCTCCCTTGCCGCAGGTTCGGCCCTCTCGCTCGACAGGTGAGCCGATGCCATCGTCCAGCACAATGCCAGCCGTATCATCGGTGCGTGTGCCTCTACCGCGGCCGCACTATTAGATAGGCCTGCTTAAGCGGCATTTTCGTTTTTCACTTCATGCTCGGCAATGGTTGCCATAGCTCCACGCGGGCGACGCCATACACGGCGGATTTTTGCATCGGTTTCAGGGCCATAGTTGATCCACGCCGTTCTGTCGGCTGTCGCATCCACGACAAAGAGCGCGTCGCCGTTGGCGATCAATTGGCTCAAATGGTTCAAAATGCCCGGTGCGGTGGTCTTGGCGTTCACGATCCAAATATTGGGCGCAATCTTGAGTGCGGGGCCCAATGACATGATGGCTTGTTCAACTGCTGCCCCGTGGCGGGAGCGAATGTCGGTCGTGACAATGAAGTTGCTGGTTTCTGCTTTTTTGCGCCGATCGATTTGACCTTTGCCCGTGCCGTAAACCGGGCGACTGTCTTCAATCGTTGCGGGTGTCGAGGACATTTTGCCTGAGCGCTTGGCATCAAAATAGCCCGCGAATACGCTGACGTCGCGTGCGGCCTTCCAGGCGTTAGACCCTTCTGGCGCTATTTGACTGTCTGCCACCACGCGGCCTTCGGAGATGTATTTTTCCATGGCGACGTAGGTGTAGGGACCGTAGGTCTCCTCGCCGTACTTCAAGACCCAGAGGTTGGTTTGTGTTCCGTCGTCATTGGTCGGGGTTTGACCGTTTTCAGATTTTGCACTCATCGCTCGTTCCATTCCTGATTCGACTGATCGTCTCAAAACACCGCAAAAATGCTTGCCATGCCGGTTCTTGCCAGATCTCCGCAAAGTTGAGGCTTGGGCGTGCCAATGAAACGCTGCGTCAAAGCTGAAGCTCTTGCTCCAGCTCGTTTGACGCGGCACATTAGCTGCCAAACAGATCTCAACTCGTTTGGGATCTTCTAAATTAAACAACAAAATATCAGGGAGGCATTAATGTCTGATTATGATTTCTGCCAAGTCGAGCGTGATGGGCATCTTTTTATTGTGACAATCAATCGCCCAAAGGCGATGAATTCACTGCATCCACCTGCAAATTTTGAGCTGGAGAAGGCTTTTAACGAGTTTGCTGCGGACCCAGATCTCTGGGTTGCCATTATCACGGGTGCTGGAGACCGAGCGTTTAGTGCAGGTAATGACCTGAAATGGACGGCTGAAGGCAAGAAAATGGATATCCCAGCAACTGGTTTTGCTGGTTTGACCTCTCGCTATGACCTCAACAAGCCTGTGATTGCCGCTGTTAACGGCGTTGCAATGGGCGGTGGATTTGAAATCGCGCTGGCGTGCGATCTGATTATTGCCTCCGACAATGCGCTGTTCGCGTTGCCAGAGCCAAGAGTAGGGCTTGCTGCGCTTGCGGGCGGGTTGCACCGTTTGCCACGTCAAATCCCTGTCAAACAAGCTATGGGCATGATTTTGACTGGGCGCCGTGTGGGTGCTGAAGAAGGCCAACGCCTTGGCTTTGTCAATGAAGTGGTTCCGGCTGCCGACTTGCTTGATGCAGCAAAACGTTGGGCTGCTCAAATCATTGAGTGTTCTCCGATGTCTATTCGCGCGTCAAAAGAAGCTGTTTATCAGGGTCTAGACGAAGCGAACTTGGACAAAGCGATCACCGCGCATTACCCAGCCATCGGCGAGCTTTTCAAAAGCGAAGATTTGATCGAAGGACCAACAGCCTTTGCGCAAAAGCGTTTGCCTGTTTGGAAGGGGCGCTAAGCGCTTTTCACCAGATCTGTTTACGACAAAGGCCTCGCTTTCTAGCGAGGCCTTTTGTTTGACGTGAACCCCAAAACTGCCACCGGCTCCGGTGCTGGGTGCAACGGAGCCGGCTTCGACAGGACCAGACCTTGGGGGAAGGTCTAGTCGGGGGGGTCTCTTAGTCTCCCAAGCCGCTAGACGTTTCGCGGTAGAGACGTAGTGGGATTGCGGCTGAAACATCAGCTACGCGTTTTTTCTTGGTCGTGTCGCCCACGCTGTTGCGTAGTTTGGCAGGGAGCGCTTTGCGAGAGGCAGAGGCGACAACTGCTGGTTTATCTGAACCTGGGAACTGGCGATCCTTCATGCCCTTAGGTGGCAATTCAGCGGAGCGCATGGACCCTTGGGATTGGCGGTCTGCGTCTAGGTTCACCCATACATAAGGGTGGTGACGTGATTGACGTTTGATCCAGGTGTAGGGAGCGTCTGCCCAAAGACTTACTTCCCAGCTCTGGTTGTCGAGCACATATTCGCCTTGCTGAGTTACAGCTAGAAGGACTGCGTGCCCCGCACCGTCCCATTGTTTTACAACGGACAGCAGCAATGAATTAGCAGGCCAGCCGCGTTCAATAAGGAGCTTACGTTTGAGGAGCGCGTAATCTTCGCAGTCCCCTCCATTGGCTGTCGGGTAGGACCACCATTCTGCACGATTGTGCAAGGCAAGGTCGTCTACGGGACGCACCGTACGGTTCACGTAATCATTGACGTGGTTGAGCTCAAGCCATTTGTCAGTCGACAGATGAACGGGAGGCGCAAGTGCAGTTTCAAACGCTGCATTCTGCAACCCAGATGCTTGGCTCTGGCATTCTTCCGGGTTTCGCAAGCAAAACCCGATGTAGCCAAAGGGAGGCACAACTTCTTGGCCCACTGGCATGGCGGCACTTCTGTTTTGTGAAGGCTGCCCGTTAATTGATCCCGTAATTGTTGTTGTCTGACATCCACCCAGATACAGAACAAACCCAACCGCGAGTAGTAATCGCAATGTAAACATAATATCTAACCCCAGACTTATGATCCTGTGGGCAGAGATTGGCATTTACATCTTCACTAACATGTAATTGTTGATACGTTACTTTATGTAATGTTGAGTATATTTATTCTATAGTTTATCTATATTTCGCGTAAAACTAGAGTTTTGTTTGTCTCTCAGTTGAGGCGAATTTTAGATGAATTTGGGAGATTGGATTTTTTGGCGGATTTGGGGCGGTTTTATGGTTGCTGATTTCTTAAATTCTTAGAAACCTGAAATCTTCCACCGGCCATCTGGTTGGCGGCACGCCTCGCCGTGTGCAACCTGAGGTGTATTATTGACATAGATCTTTTGTTGAAAATTTCTGCAATTCTGGCCCACATCGTTGCGAAACGTGGCCGTCGGGGTGACAGAACCGTGATGTCCGCTGTCTGGGTTGTTCCAGCTGATGCTTTCTCCGGACCGTTTGTGCTCCAAAGACGACTGTGTTGAACGATAGATGTGGTTTTCATCCTCACAGTTTAAATTCGATGCCAATTGATTGCCCGCAAAGCCCCCCAGAAGCGCGCCCCCGATTGTGGCGGCGGTTTTACCGGAGCCTTCACCGATCTGAGAACCCAGCACCCCCCCTAATACGGCACCGGCCAGTCCGCCCAGAATGCCCGCCGTTGTGTCGCGGGCACATTCAGCTTGTGCAGATGTTGAGGTGAGGGGAGAGAGGGCCAAAGACAGAAGTACCAACAAGATAGCGCTCAGCAAGCATCTTGGGGATGTTGCTCTCGTGCCGGGTGATGAGTATTCGGCGGATTGATCGGGCGTCATCATGTGCCTCTCCTGCATATGGCTGCACATATAGGCAAGCTCATATGAAGGTATTCTAGCACCTTTAAGAATTGTTTACCATAATCGGGCGCTGGCAGATCTGCGCGCGTTTGGCCATTCTAATAGAAGTGTTTAGAGCTTACCGAAAGGGCGCGAGGCTGCCATTGGATGGTTTGGCACATTGTCAAATTGAATGCCGAGACCCTCAGGGGAATGGCGGACAACGTGGCCTTTCATTCTGCCAATAGTGACAGGGCTGCCAATGGGTAAGCGCAATTGAGTACCCACTAATACGCCGCTTAAGGACATGTCGAGCACTTTACAATCGACTTGCTCACCATTGTCCAAAATGATTTTTGAGGTCGTGCCGAGCGAACGGCTGTCTGGCAAATGGCGTTGGAATTGGCGTAAGTTGGCGGCCTCATCGTTTTCGCCGCTTTGCATGCTGGACAACCATTGAATGCGCTCTTCCACTTTGACGCGGTGCGTATCGGCTAGTTTCAGCTCGATGGCAAAGCCTTCTTTGAGAAAGCGGCACACAGGCCCTTCGAAGCGGCCTAAGTCATCTAGGTAAATGATGAGGTGGTCGTTGATCAGGACTTCTGCGTCTGATTGCAGGGCGATCCCTACCAATGAGATATCAGTGACTTTACAACTGAATTCTTGCCCGTTTGGCACCATCAGGCGTCCGTTGACGCACAGGTCGATGCGTTCGTGGCGGCGGCGATCTGTGTCGCTTATTTGGTCTGTAGATGTGCCTTGCATAAGTCAGACTCGTCATAAAGTTGTTGATCAATTGGCTAAAGTTTGGACCGTCTTGGTTAATAACTCCCTATCGACTGGAAAAAATGTGCATTCTTGCGGTATAAGATTGGTGAAATGCTCCCTTGGTGGCTCTGAGGCACAGAGAACTGCTTGAGGAGAGGGCGTGGTGTAATGCGACCTTTGAGGGGCCTCACTGTTGGGGCCTTTACGAAGCGGCGGAAGGATTTAGGACAATGCGGCAAATGATTGACGGTGCAGCGCACGCACTGATGGGTATGCAAGGGCAACGAAGTGTTAACCATAAATGGTCCCGGCTTTCTGCCATCCGATCCTTTTTGGGGATGATGCTTTTACTGCCGCTCTTGTCGGCGTGTTCTTCCCTGCTGCAAGAAGCGGAAGGGGCAGCTGCTTCAGGAACCGTTTTTCAAAAGGCGCTCTACAGCAGCAATATGTCATTGGCCCAGAAGCGTTCTGCTGCCGGTGCGGACAATGCCGCTGACTTTTATGCGTCCCGGGCGCTTTCTGCGGCCCCTGGAGCTGACATGGCACCGCTGGCGGCTCAAAGTTCTGAGCAAGTGGACGCAAAACGGCGGCTGGATGCTGCTTTTGCGCTTGGCGGTCGCTCTAAAGTAGCTGAATTGATGGCGAACACGCAGACGGCCTATGATTGCTGGGTTTACGAAACCAGTGTTGATGTGGCGTCTCCTGCGGGACTTTCCTGCCGGAATGATTTCATTGCGCGCATGGTGCGGTTGGAAGAACAACTTGCACCCAAGCTGGTTCAGCCAATTGGCCCTACCCAAGCGACATATACTGTCTATTTTAGTTTTGACGAGAGTTTGATTTCGGCTGAAGCGCTTGAAGTGCTGACCGCTGCAATTGATCAAGCGCGCCGTGAAGGGCATTCCCGTATCCATATTGGTGGGTATACCGATAGTGCCGGGAGTGCAGAATATAATGATGGCTTGTCAGTGCGACGGGCTGAAATGATGGAAACTGTGCTCATCGAATTGGGGGCTTTGGAAGAAGCCATCGAAATTATGGGCTACGGAGAAACATTTCCGCAGGTGCAGACTGGTGATGGGGTGCGCGAGCCATTGAACCGGCGTGGGGTGGTGACATTGCTGCCTTGAGGGTGTACACCCTAAGCTAGAGAATATGTAACGAGAAGCGCCATTTTGCGTGGCCTTGCCTCATAAAAAGATAGTTTCTTTTTTGTCAGTAGGCGCTATCGTTCACACAAATGTCGCTTCAAGCGACGTGTCATAAAAGCTGCTCAAAAGCTGTTCTGGGAGAAGTTCATGGATCATTTTGATTATATTATTGTTGGTGCTGGTAGTGCTGGCTGTGTGTTGGCGAACCGCTTGTCGGCAGACCCTACGAAAAAGGTTTTGTTGCTGGAAGCTGGCAGTAAAGACACCAACATGATGATCCATATGCCCGCAGGTGTTGGTAAATTGATCAGCACCGATATGGTGAACTGGTACTACAATACCGAAGAGCAAGAGCACCTGAATAATCGCAGCCTTTTTTGGCCACGCGGTAAAGTGCTTGGCGGGTCTTCGTCCATCAATGGCATGATCTACATTCGCGGCCATGGCCGTGATTATGATATGTGGCGTCAGATGGGCTTGAAGGGCTGGGGCTTTAAAGATGTCTTGCCGTATTTCCGCCGTGCTGAAGGCAATGAAAATGGCAATGATGATTTCCATGGTGGCGACGGTCCTCTGGGCGTTTCTAATATCCGCAATACCAATGTCCTTTTCGATGCGTTCATTGAAGCGGGCAAAGAAGCAGGTCATCCGTATACAAAAGACTTTAACGGTGAACAGCAAGAAGGCGTGGGTAACTACCAGCTGACTATTAAAGATGGTCAACGTTGTAGTGCTGCCAAAGGCTATTTGGTCCCAGCTCTCAAACGTCCGAACCTTGAAGTCATCACCGAAGCCATGACCTCGCGCATTCTGTTCAAAGACAAACGCGCGATTGGTGTGGAATATATTCAGAAG
>NVSO02000145.1 GCA_002401305.2 Rhodobiaceae bacterium
GCCCGAAAAACAAGTTGTGCACCAATATAACGACAATGCTGTGCGCCTGACACGGTCAATTGGCGATTTAGCCGGGCTTGTGGACATGGGGTTACACATTGTGCGCATTGAAACGGGCCGCGAGACGACAGAACACCACACACACGGGCAAGATGAGGAATTTGTGCATCTGATCTCTGGGCGCGCCATTGCCCGTTTGGGGGATGAAGAAGTGCACATGGAGCGCGGGGACACGATGCTCTTTCCCAAAAACTCGCCCGCCCATTCAATGCACAATCCCTTTCCCGAAGACCTCGTCTATCTGATGGGCGGCACACGCTCCCCGATTGATGTATGCACCTACCCCAAACTTCAGCGCCGCCAATACCGGATTGACGGAGAGAAGGAATATGTGGCGATACAGGATGTGACTAAGGTTTAGGTCCGGCTTCTACAGCAGACATAAAGAAGCCCGGACCTCTGTGAAAGAGGGCCGGGCTTTGAAGTGTGTAGAAGAGTTTAGCGTCAAAAGAGGCCTTTGAGGGCTTTGCTGGCGCCACTTTCCTTATCGGATGAACCGCCGCCGAGCAGGCCGTCAATCAGTCCGCCCGAACTGCCCCCTTTGCCACCGAGGTTTTTCACCGCGTCGATAATGGCTCCAGGGTTGTTGGTAAGAGCCGCAGCTAGGTCTGGTGAGAACGAGGGATCGCTCCACGGGCCAGAAATAACGACAGGAACTTCAAGGCCCGACGATGTACTGCCGCCTTGACCTTCAAGTGACCCAACGAGCTTGGGCTCCACTCTGTAGTTGAGTGTTTGTTTGGGCATATTCACAGTGCCGCTACCCGCAATGCGGATAAGGGGGCTCAGCATCTTCAGGTCTTTGTTGGTGAGAATGCCGCGTGCGATTGTAAAGGTGCCATTGAGCTCAGAGAAGTCAGTGCTCTGCGTGCCACCTGCACCCCAACCTGAAAGCGGGTTGCTAAAGACATTCCGCATGAGCTGGGCAATGTTGATGCCGCGAATGGCACCGTTTTGGAAATCAAACTTACCCTTACCCGATAGAGCCGAGACCATTGCCTTTTGGCTTTTGCCACTTGTGTTGACGGTGAAGTCAAACAAGGCCGTTCCTTCAAGACGGGTAAAGTCAGCCGCGTCTGTAAGGAGCGGGTGAGCTTGCAAACCAGTTAGGTCGAAGTCTGCTTTGATTTTTGGCGTCGAGCGTGAGCCATCTAATGTCAGGCTGCCTTTACCCGTACCATCATAGAGAGCCAATTTGGCCAAAGTGGCGGTCATGACACCATTGCGCAATTTGAGCTTGAGTTTGCTTTCGCCAATTTTGATTTTCTGGATCAAAATAGCCCCAGCTGATAAATCAAGGTCAGCATTGATCGCGCGCAGGCCTGTCATATCGATTGGGTCACTGCTCCACCCAGTAGCTTTAGCCTTCGAAGAGCTGGGGTTGCTTGCACCCTTAGAACCAGAAGCAGCGTCGCTGCCCATATAAACATTGGCATCCAGCTTATCGATGGTCAAAGCCCCTTTGATATAGGGAACTTTGCCAGCAATATTAGCGCTGATAAAACCTTCCATCGTCATGCCATCAAATTTGATAGTTGCATCGGTGAAAGAGAACTCCGTGCTGTTACCAGCGACTGTGCCTGTAATGTCTAATGCGCCAAAACCATCGTCGCCTGCCAAAGGTGATCCTGCCCACGCCGCCAAGGCGCGTACAGACGGAGCCTTGAATACCAAGCGCCCGTTGAATGCAGGCGTTTCGCCCATAATCAAAGTGCCTTCAAAGTCTTTGGATACTTTGGGGCTAGAGGCATCTGCCTTAAAGAGGGTTTCGCCCCCTTCAAGCAACACGCGGGGCTTCTCGACCATCAAGGCGATTTCGAGCTTGTCGCCGTTCCAAACAGCAGAGCCATCGACGTTTAGAGGATCGTCGAGGCTGGGCAGAGCAATGCCCAAATTGATGTCGGTGATTTCGTAAGATGCGCCAACCTGTGCATCCTTATAACTCGCAGTGCCACCCGTGATGCGAATATCGCCAAGTCGAATGTCTTGGATCGGGTTCACGCTGCTTGATCCAGATTGCCCAGATTTTTCCGCGCCCGTGTCGGCACTTGCGTTAGCGCCGAGTGCTTGAGTTTGGGGCTTAAATTCCCAATTGGCTGTGCCCTTGCGGTTTACTTCCAAATGAATTTGCGGGCGCACCAATGTGAAGCTATCCAGCTCAACACGGCCAAAAAGGAGAGGCAGGATCTTGAGGGAGACATTGAGCTCTTCCATCGACATCATGTCAGGCGTGCTGCCCCATTCGGCATTGGCGAAGCGCACCTTTTGTGCAGAAACGCCTAGCGACGGCAGAATGGTGAGGGCGACATCCCCATCAATCGTGAGTGTTCGGCCCGTCTGCTCTTTGGCGAGGACTTCAATCTTCTCTTTATATGTCGCGGATGGAATAAAGGAAGCAATCGCCACGAGTGCCCCCAAGGCGACGACAATGACGCCAAATACAATTACGATGATGCGGGTCATATAGACCTCCTCAGTGGTGCGTACCCCAGTTGGGAAACTGGATAATCCAGAAGCGCGATAAGAGGGACCTAACGCGGCTTGTTGTGTAACATTCTATCGTGAAATCATCGGGACTTCTTTATGTGCTTTGGCAACACCTGTCGCCCTAAAGTCACGCTTTCCACGAAAGTACAAATTGTCGCACCTTAGGTCTTGGCGAAACGAAACGACTCTCCTAGTGTGCGATCATGACTTGAACATGGGTGTAGCAAAACCGTGTGACAGTTGATCCGTTCTAAGATGCTGGGCAAGGCGTCAAAGAACACACTCAAACGCAACCGATTAATCCGCAACAAAAACAGGAGACACCCATGTATTTTATGGGAACATTCTGCTTTTCAAGTGTGAAGACAAAGTGCCATACGGCCAAAGTCTCCATTTTGAAGAGCACCGTCTCTGGGACGCTGGTACGATGACCGCGCGCCCGGGACTTAACAACCGGGCTCACGCTCTCATACTAGCCACAAACATCAATCCAAGATGGTTTTTGCGGTCAGCGGTTTTCCTCCAAAGCACAGCGATGTGCGAGGATCCAAACCTTCCAATATGAGCTAAAGACTGGTTTTAACACGTCGTGTTGAAGCTCGTCTGCGTGATCCAGGTTCCAAGTAATGCGTATTTGTTCTGCCCTTGAGTTAAGGGCGGGGCCGCCGTATCCGCGCGTCTGCGCTGGCTTCGGCATGCATGAGGCTTGAAATGATTAAGAAAGAAAGAGAAGACGTGACGTCTTTGCAAGTTGTCACGTTCATTTGGCGCCATTGGTGCCGATATCCAAAACGCATGGGCTTTATCATCGGGACCGTGTCGTTA
>NVSO02000146.1 GCA_002401305.2 Rhodobiaceae bacterium
CCCCCTGGAAAGACCGGAAACCGAAAATCTGGGCCTAAAATGGTCTGAAAGATTTTGTGAGGGGGGCGCAATATGCTATGCCCCCCTCATGAACAACACATCAAAAACCCCGCTCAACACCTCTCCCGTGCACGTTATTGGCGCTGGCATGGCTGGCTCCGAAGCCGCATGGCAGCTCGCAGAAGCTGGCCAACCCGTCGTGCTTCACGAAATGCGCCCCATCGTCAAAACGGATGTCCATCAATCTGAAGGTTTTGCAGAGCTTGTATGCTCCAACTCCTTCCGCTCAGATGATTGGCAAAACAATGCCGTCGGCCTTCTTCACGAAGAAATGCGCCGCGCAAATTCCATCATCATGAAAGTCGCCGAAATGGCGAAAGTGCCCGCTGGCGGTGCTTTGGCTGTAGACCGCGAAGTTTTCTCCGCCGAAGTCACCCGCCTTCTCGAAAACCATCCCATGGTCACTGTGGAGCGCGGCGAGCTTTCATCCATCCCCCCGGAAGAGTGGGACAATGTCATCATCGCGACCGGGCCGTTAACATCCGATGCCCTAGGTGCTGCCATCGCGGAAATTACTGGCGAAGATGGCCTAGCCTTTTTCGACGCCATCGCACCCATCATTCATATTGATTCAATCGATTTTTCAAAATGCTGGTACCAGTCCCGCTATGACAAAATCGGGCCCGGCGGCACCGGCAAAGATTATATCAACTGCCCCTTGGATGAAGAACAATACAATGCCTTCATCGACAATATTCTTGAGGGCGACAAAATGGACTTCAAAGAGTTTGAGGAAAACACCCCCTACTTTGAAGCCTGCTTGCCGATCGAAATCATGGCGGCGCGCGGACGAGAAACCTTGCGCTTTGGTCCCATGAAGCCCGTCGGCCTCACCAATGAACATGACCCACAAACCAAAGCCTACGGTGTTGTGCAGCTACGCCAAGACAACAAACTCGGCACGCTCTACAATATGGTTGGGTTTCAAACAAAATTGCGCCACGGCGAGCAAACACGTATTTTCCGCACCATCCCCGGATTGGAAGGCGCTGAATTTGCCAGACTGGGCGGCTTGCACCGCAACACCTTCATCAACAGCCCGAACTTGCTTGATCCTTTGATGCGCCTCAAAGCCATGCCGCGTTTGCGTTTCGCAGGTCAAATCACCGGCGTTGAAGGTTATGTCGAAAGCGCGGCTATGGGCATACTAGCCGGTCGCTTTGCCGTTGCCGAACGCCGAGGTGAAACACCAACACCGCCGCCGGTCACAACCGCGTTTGGCGCCCTGCTCAGCCACATCACGTTGAATGCGGATGCCAAAACTTTCCAACCGATGAATGTAAACTTCGGCCTCTTCCCAGACCTACCCCCGTTGGTCGATGAAAACGGAAAACGTCTACGCGGCAAAAACAGATCCCAAGCCCGTAAACATGGCATGACAAGCCGCGCGTTGGCTGACTTGGCAACATGGCTGGGTATCGAGCAGCCGCTTCCAGAAACTAAAGTAGAAGTAGAAGCAGACTAAATCCGTCTGCTCAAGGAACATCTCATCAGGCGAAGTTGACGGCGAAAAGCCAAAACTTCGCCCGTTCCCAAAAATGGCTCGAATTTACGCGACCGCACTTTCAATAGATAAAGCCCGATCAGACACGCCGGGAACAAAGCAGGCAGCAAAGTCATATTTGGTTTGCGCAAAAGCCTGCGAGCCGTCACCAAACGCGTTTCAGCCTCGCCCGCCATTTCTTCAATCAAAGCCCGTAAACCTGGCCTGCACGTGCCTGCCAAAATATCTGCGGTTTCCACCTCATGCTTGGCAAGCAAACTCTCCGGCAACATCACCCGCCCTTGGCTCGCCATGGGACCGATTGACCGCAATATGCCCGTCAGCCCGTAAGCCTCACCAATCAGTTGCACCGCTTCAGCTTCCTCAGGTGTAAACGCTCGGTTCAACTTTTCCTTGAGCAAGGCGCGACCAGCCACAACCATTAAAAGCATTGATGTGTTGTGAAGGTAGGACAGCAAATCCGGCAAATCCGTGAACATGCCATCGTCCAAATCCTGCTCTCGCCCATCAATCAGGCCCTGCAGTCCCTCACGCTCGTAAAGCCCCGCCGCAATCGGTACAGCCAGAGCTTCTACAACCTCATGCCCGCGCGGAGGAGGCCCATCAAAAAGCTGATCAATCGTCTCACGCCACCACTGCAACCGAATTTGCCCCAACATGGGCTCACTCACGGTTTCCCGAATACGGGCGATCTCAGTTTGAAAGGCATAGAGGGGAATAAGTGTCATGCGTGCCGCATCCGGCGTCATCAGAAGGGTCAAATACCGATCATGATCACGCAAGCGGATCAATTCCAAACAATGGTTCAATACAGCGTTATCCACATTCCCACCTTACAAAAATGAGTGCAAAAAGACAAACGGGGCCGCATGTGCGACCCCGTTAGCCTCAAGAAGGTCGCCCTTCTAGAAAATGTTCTGTGCAGATACCATAGCAAAAAGCATCGGAATAGACAGCAATGTATTTGTCCGTGAGAACAACATTGCAGTACGTGCTGCAGCAGGTTTCAGACTTGCGTCGGCTTCAACGATACCCAATGCAATTTTCTGTTTTGGCCAAATAACGAACCAAACGTTGAACCACATGATAACGCCAAGCCACATGCCAATGCCGATCGCGATGTTTTTCGGAACAGCAAAGTCTTCAATGGCACCCAACGAGAAGGCTTCAAGCAGATAACCATTCATCGCAGCAACGATGATACCGGTGACGATTGTGCCCATCGCAGCCCAACGGAACCACCAAAGGGCAGCTGGAGCGATAACTTTACCAATGGCAGGTTTCTGCTCATCAGGAATGTTAGGCATATTTGGAATTTGAACAAAGTTGAAATACCAAAGCAAACCAATCCACATCACCCCAAAGAGAACGTGGAGCCAGCGGAAAATAAAGGCACCAAATGCGTGGTCGAATGAACCACCCCAATTGGCAAACATAAGGACGAGTAGCGCTGCAAGAATGAACCCGGCAATAACCGTGTTGCGCAGCGAGGATAAGATGGCAGCCATATGAAGGCCTCCCCATAATGAGCTGAAAATGATCGGTAACAGTCACTCAAACAAACAAACGATAGGTCAACACAATTGGTCGGTTTTCGTTCCCAAGAGAGAAACTGTCTAGCAACTCAACCGAGTCGCTTTTTCATAGAAACCGTAGAATTTTTGAGGGGAAAAGCCAAGTAAAACAGTCAGGTAATCGGCTAAACAGTTAATCTACTGCGATCAAAGCCGCTGCCACACGCCGTCCTTCGCTCAACAGCACATTATACGTGCGAGCTGCAGCACCGGTATCCATCACATCCCAATTAATCGACTGCTCTTTGAGAGCGTCTCGCACAAAGGCGCTCGGGCGGAGCAAACCTACCCCGGACCCAATCAGCAAAACATCAAAATTGTCTTTGGCTTTAATCAGCCCGGTTAAGTCCCCAAGTCCGACCGATGCAATATCAATCGGTCCCCATAACACAGGGTCACTTTCAGGACACAACACCAACGAGCCAACATAGCGTTGGCCGCCCAATCTGAAACCACCATCCCCATAAGCATCAATCGCTGGTTGGCGCGCATATGTCGGAGTAGAGAAATCCATTGAACGGCCTCTTCTTAGGCGTCTGTTTCAGAAGCTTTCGCTCCCTCTTCAGACCAATCCCGTTTCACACCTAAAATCAACAACATTGGCGTGGCGATAAAGATGGAGGAATATGTCCCCACCACAACGCCCCAAATCATGGCAAAGGTGAACCCACGAATGACTTCGCCGCCAAAGACATACAAGGCAACCAGAGCCAAGAGTGTCGTCACAGATGTCATGACCGTCCGCGACAAGGTTTCATTGATGCCAAGGTTTAGCAAATCACCAAGGTCCATCCGTTTGAACTTGCGTAAATTTTCACGAACCCGGTCATAAACAACCACCGTGTCATTCATCGAATAACCCACAATGGTCAGGATGGCCGCAATAATGGAGAGGTTAAATTCAAGCTGTAATACCGAGAAAATACCAATGGTCAAAATCACGTCGTGGACCAGAGCGATCACCGCCCCCACAGAAAACTGCCACTCGAAGCGAAACCAGATGTAAATCAACATAAGGAACACAGCGAGGAAAATGGCAAGCGTACCTGCTTCAACCAACTCGCCACTGACTTTAGGTCCCACCACTTCCGTGCGGCGATAATCAACCCCGTCGCCCAGTGCTTGCCGCACCAGTTCAACAACTTTTTGATCCTGCTCGACGGAGTCATCCTGCTGTTCAATACGGATGAGAACCTCAGAGGGGCTCCCAAACTCTTGCACAACAACATGGCCCAGATTAAGCGCACCCAATTTTGCTCGGATGCCGGCAATATCGGCGGGGCCTTGTGTGCCCACTTCAATCATCGTGCCGCCAATAAAGTCGATGCCGTAGTTAAGGTCGCGCGCTGCGTAAACGCCAATAGAACCAAGAACTGCCAAAGCAGAAATAACGAAGGCAATGTAACGCAACTTAATAAAGTCGATGGCCGTCTTTGAGGGGACCAATTTAAGCTTCTTCATGGGTGTCTCCTTAAAGATCAAGTGATGCAGGACGTCGACGCATAAACCAGAGCGCCACCATCATTCGCGTGACCGTAAAGGCCGTGAAGACGGACGTGATAATCCCAATCGCAAGGGTTACAGCGAACCCTTTAACGGGCCCAGAACCAAGCTGGAACAAAATCGCGGCCGCAAGAAACGTTGTAATATTGGCATCCAAAATAGTCGTCAGCGCCCGTGAATACCCAACATCAATGGCATTCAACGGAGACTTCCCATTCGCGATTTCTTCGCGTATGCGCTCGAAAATCAACACGTTGGCATCAACCGCCATCCCGATGGTCAAGACCACACCGGCAATCCCCGGCAAGGTCAACGTCGCGCCTAGTATAGAGAGCACGGCCCCAATCAAGGCCACGTTGATAATCAACGCCACATTGGCAAATACGCCAAACAAGCCATAAGAGATGGCGATGTAGATGATCACCGCCGCAAAGCCGATCATCGCAGCGATTTTACCCGCTTCAACCGAGTCAGACCCAAGCTCGGCACCAACAGTGCGTTCTTCCAAAATCTTCAAGGGAGCTGGCAAAGCACCGGCGCGCAGCAGAACAGACAAATCATTTGCTGACTGTACGGTAAAGTTGCCGCTGATCTGACCAGAGCCACCTAAAATAGGCTCATTGATCCGAGGCGCACTGATCACTTCTTTATCCAGCAAAATAGCGAAAGGTCGGCCAACATTCTCTGTTGTTGTTTTACCAAACCGTTTAGCACCGGCTGTATCAAAGCGGAAGGTTACGACAGCCTCATTGTTTTGACTGAAGCCCGGTTGCTCATCGACCAAGTTTTCACCGCTCACAATCGCACGTTTATACAAAAGCAATTCGGCGGCATATCCACCTTCAACCATCGGCGCAATAAAGCTGCCATTAGGAACACGTCCCTGGCGGGCTTGCTCAACTGTCATACTCATATCCACCAAGTGGAAAGAGAGTTTAGCAGTCTTACCGATAATAGCTTTCAAGTGCTGTGGATCATCAAGACCGGGCACTTCGATAATAATCCGGCTGTCACCTTGGCGTTGAATGCTGGGCTCTGTCGTGCCCAGTTCGTCCACCCGGCGACGCAGAATTTCAATAGATTGCTGAACCGCTGACAACTTACGTTGCGCGATAGCTGTCTCCGTCAGGGCCAAAGTAAACAGCCCCTCATCAGTATTCTCTACATCAAGGTCCATTTGTGCCGCGCCAAACACGCCGCCCCCAACAGGAACAGCAAGCTCGCGCAATCGTGTGCGCGCCGCCTCCATTTGGCTCAAATCCCGCACCCGCACGACAACACTATCGCCGGCCAAAGAAAGCCCGGTATAGCCGATGCGTGGTTCTTTACGCAAAGCCACCCGCACATCAGACTGCAAGCCTTCAAGCTTTTCACGGATGACGACATCCACGCCTACTTCCAACAGCAAGTAAGAACCGCCCTGCAGGTCTAGCCCCAGCACGATTTGGCTTTGTGGCACCCAGTCAGGCAAACCTTCTAGGTCCACTTTGTTGAAGAAGTTTGGCGCAACGTAGATCAACCCGAAAAGGGAGATCAGGCTAACCAGCGTTATTTTCCAGCGGGCAAATCGAAGCATTGGTAGAACCGGCTTTCTTGAATGTGGAACGGACCCAAAAGGCGAACAAGCCGAAAGGGTAAGCGGACATAAAACTGTTTTAGGCGCTAAGCGAAACCTAGGATCAAAGAGACCCTAGAATGACGAAACTTAGCGCCCAAGACGAACACCCAAATTACGCAGGATGAAATCAACTCTCAAACAATCAAGAATTTGAATTTGCAGCAACTGGCGCCGTTTTAGAGCGCACGGTTGAAATCGTAGACCGCAAAACGCGCACGCGCACATTTTCCGCCACTTCAACTTCAACTTCATCAGCACCGTCTTTTACCTTAGTAACTTTACCAAGAAGACCGCCAGCGGTGAGCACTTCGTCCCCACGGCGCAAGCCAGTTACCATTGCGGCATGTTCTTTCGTGCGCTTTTGTTGCGGACGGATCAAAAGAAAGTAAAAAATGACGCCCATAATTGCCAAAGGTGCAATCATTTCGAGCATGCCGCTACTAGCTGACGCATCAGCTGCAAAAGCAGGTGTAATAAACATGGGAAACTCCTGTCTCGGGCTCGGTGTGAGCCAATCTCGTTGCGCCGGACTATACCGGGCCAAATCGCCTTTGCAAACCGCTCAAACACTCTTAAGGGCTTGTTTGAACGCCATTTTTCGCGCATTTTCCTCCCGCGTTCCAAATTTCAGCGATGAGAGTGATCATGCCCCAAAAAAACCTAGACAATCCGGACCTTTTTCCCCTTCTCACCCGGATTGCTGATGCGTTGGACCGCATGGCTCCAGAGGTAAAAAAAGCGCCCCTCCTCGACCAAGCCGAAGCTTTCAGCTGGGATGCCAGTAACGCTCAATTGGTTCCTGTTCCCAAAGTCGCGCGAGTCGATTTGCTTCTGTTGCATGGCATCGCCCAAGTGCGTGACATTCTGATAGAAAACACCCGGCGTTTTGCCCAAGGCCTGCCCGCCAATAA
>NVSO02000147.1 GCA_002401305.2 Rhodobiaceae bacterium
GCCTGCAATCCACTCAATGCTGTACTAATAGAACTGTAAAGGCCCATAATTTATCTCCACCGGCTACTTCTATTCAAAGCGTCCGATTACCTACCGTTTCATATTGAGCGTTTCTTTGATCATCTCATCAGCCGTCGTCACAATACGTGTGCCAGCTGTATAGGCCTGTTGGGTCACAATCAGCTTTGTGAATTCATCAGCGATATCCACGTTAGAAGCTTCCAGTGACGAGCCCACAATGTCGCCAGTTGCCCCACCAATAAGGGCCGCGCCGGACTCTTCGGTGGCGGCATAGGCCGTCCCGTCTTTTTTCTGCAACCCATCCGCATTGTTAAAATCAACCACAGCAATTTCAGCCAAATCAAAAGTCTCGCCGTTGGAATAACTCCCGACAACGCGTCCTTCATTTGAAATTGAAACGCCTACCAATTCCCCCGCAGCATACCCATTTTGGTCAATCGTATTGACCGTTGCATTCCCTTGGGAATTTGCAAATTGAGTCACGCCGCCCCCGCCATGATCGAACACGGTGTCACCAATCGTGATGCCATTGATCGTCATCGCTGTGATCGTGATAGAAGAAATTGTAGGAGACAATTGGCCTGTACTATCAAAGGCATAGGTTTGACCCGCATTTGTCCACTTTGCACCGGTGCCTGTCGCTGTATCGTCAGACATGTAAAACATTTCCCAATTATCATCGGAAGTTTTAGCCCAGCGCATTTGAATATCGACGGCATTACCCACATCATCATACGTGGTGATAGACCCACCCGAGATAGAACGATCAAGGAAAGCATCTTCATCTGCCGCGGTGACATACCCATCACCAGCAGCCGTCGGGTCATTGGTGTACGGCGTACCGTAATTGAGCAAATCACTGCCCGCAATGCCACTGTCATAAACAGCTGTCTCAGGCACGGTCGGAAGGTTCAATTCGTAATCAACAGTCGTCGTGCCATTGGCTGCCAAGAAACCCTGCGTAACAACAATCGGGTTAAGCTGGCTCCCAGTCGTATTACCTGTAACGGGATCCACTGAATAGCCTTGCAGAAAATACCCGCCGCCATTGACCAGATATCCGTCTGCATCAACCGAGAAATCCCCACGACGTGTGTAATAATCTGTGCCGTCAAAAACGACGTTGCCATCAACTGAACCCAGACTATCCGACACGACAAAAAAGCCACTGCCGTTAATAGACATATGCGTATCGATCTGGGAGCTATTAATGACCCCCTGCACCGAATTTGTATATGCAGGTACCGCAGAGACAGAGCCCGGCAAATGAACGTTTGTTCCCGATGCCGTCACAACTTCTGAAAAGCTCGTATCGGTTCGTTTAAAGCCGGTAGTCGATGAGTTAGCAATATTATCAGCAATATGCCCAAGCGCGGCGGATTGCGCTTGAATGGCATTCACTGCCGTAGCCATTGTACCTGCAAAACTCATTTTTCTCTCCATTCTCTGCCAAAAGGCGGAATCTTCGGGTTTGGTCTAGGAAGAGCAAGAGCAGTGCCAGAAAAAATACATATAAAAATCAATGACTTACAAAAAAACAACCTGCTACAAGCAGCTAATCGGACGGTAAAACACGTCCTCATCAGCAATTTTTGCCGGGTCACAGGGTTCTTTCTGCCGATAGGTCACCCGGCAAATGGAGAGATTCCCTAAACGCGGGAAAGTGTCATTTTTCCTGCATTTTCGGCCAACGCCTGCACTCACGACATGCGTTGACCCTGCGGAACTAAGCCCACACGCCAAATTGGAGCTTCAGGAATGCAAAGGCGGGTCTTCAAATTTGCGAACTGAGGATCCCAACCTTGAATCCAAAGTCCAACCGCCCTAGTTTCTTGCCAACTGAAACTTGCCAATGGCAATTGAGATAGAAGCCCTCACAGGCCAAATAGGGACAGAAGAAAAATGAAGTTCGAAGGAACAAAAGACTACGTCGCCACCGATGACCTCCGCGTCGCCGTAAATGCGGCCATCGCATTGGAACGCCCTCTCCTCATCAAAGGGGAGCCAGGCACCGGTAAAACCGTGCTGGCGGAACAAATTTCGCAAGCACTCAACATGAAGTTGATCACATGGCACGTCAAATCAACCACAAAAGCCCAACAAGGCTTGTACGACTATGATGCCGTGTCTCGCCTTCGCGACAGCCAACTCGGCGACGAGCGCGTAAAAGACATCTCCAACTACATCAAAAAAGGCAAACTTTGGGAAGCGTTCACAGCCCCAGAACGTTGCATTTTGCTCATCGATGAAATTGATAAAGCCGATATCGAATTTCCAAACGATTTGCTCTTAGAGCTCGACCGCATGGAATTCTTCGTCTACGAAACAGGTGAAACGATTAAAGCGGTAAACCGTCCAATCGTGATCATCACCTCAAACAACGAAAAAGAATTGCCAGACGCATTCCTTCGTCGTTGTTTCTTCCACTACATCAACTTCCCCGATGATGACACAATGAACAAAATCGTGGACGTACACTTCCCCAACATCAAAGAGCGTTTGGTCAAAAACGCTTTATCAATCTTCTACGAAATTCGCGAAGTGCCCGGCTTGAAGAAAAAGCCTTCTACTTCTGAATTGCTCGATTGGCTCAAACTTTTGATGGTTGAAGACATCTCCTTGGAAACACTGCGTGAAAAAGACCCAACCAAGCTGATCCCTCCATTGCACGGCGCTTTGTTGAAGAACGAGCAAGATGTACACTTGTTTGAACGTCTTGCATTCCTGGCACGCCGGGAGCGCAACTAGGAGGAACAGCTATGTTTGTTAATTTCTTTCAGGAATTACGATCAGCCAAAATTCCAGTTTCTCTGCGGGAATACCTAACCCTGCTGGAGGCATTGGACCGTGACGTCATCGACCGCAAGATTGAGGATTTCTATTTCCTCTCTCGTTCCGCGTTGGTGAAGGACGAACGCAACCTCGATAAATTCGATCAGGTGTTCGGCTCGGTTTTTAAAGGCATTGAAGGGTTTGACGGTGAAGACAACATTGCCGAAATCCCTGATGAGTGGCTCAAGTCTCTGACTGAGAAATTCCTAACCGAAGAAGAGAAGGCTCAAATTGAGGCTCTCGGTGGTTGGGACAAGATCATGGAAGAGCTGCAAAAGCGCCTTGAAGAACAGAAAGAACGCCATGAGGGTGGCAGCAAATGGATCGGAACAGGCGGTACCTCGCCCTTCGGTGCAGATGGTTACAACCCTGAAGGTGTTCGCATCGGCCAAAAAGACGGTCGTCACGGCAAGGCAGTTAAAGTTTGGGACAAACGGGAATACAAGAACCTCGACGACAGTGTCGAGCTTGGCACCCGTAACATCAAAGTGGCACTACGCCGCCTGCGTAAATTTGCACGCTCTGGCGCCCCCACTGAGTTGGACCTAGACGATACGATCAATGCGACTGCCCGCAATGGGTACCTCGACATCAAAATGGTGCCCGAGCGTAAGAATAAGATCAATGTTCTGATCTTCTTCGATGTGGGCGGTTCTATGGACGGTCATATTAAACTTTGTGAGGAGCTGTTTTCGGCAGCCCGCTCCGAGTTTAAAAACATGGAATATTTTTACTTCCATAACTGTCTGTACGAATACGTATGGAAAGACAACCACCGTCGCCACGGCGAACGCATGAACACATGGGACGTGCTGCACAAGTACCCTCATGACTACAAAGTGATCTTTGTGGGCGATGCGGCCATGAGCCCCTACGAAATCACCTATGCAGGTGGGTCCGTGGAGCACTGGAATGAAGAGCCCGGCGGCATTTGGTTGGAGCGCCTTCAACAAGTCTACGAGAGCGCTGTTTGGCTCAATCCAATGGCTGAGAAACATTGGGAATACACACCGTCCACCCAGATCATTCAACAGATCTTCGCGGAACGTATGTA
>NVSO02000148.1 GCA_002401305.2 Rhodobiaceae bacterium
AAATCAGGGTCAATGGCTTCAAAGCCAGAGGGCATCCGAAACCGGATGTCGAGGCCCTTGCCATTCACGCTGCGTAGTTCCCAATACCAGCGCCACTGGCCTTCTTGGCCATCGAAAGTGCCTTCATGTCGCGCGAAACCGGTCATGGAACGGAGGGTCATCTGTCACCTATATTTGAGCGTGGGCTTTGGGGGAATCAACTTGTGGAGAGAGTATAGCCGCTCTGGTCTATTTACGCTGGCGTTCAATTTTGCGCCAGTTTCGCACGTTCTTTTCATGTTCTCGCAATGAACGTGCAAACACATGGCCGCCGGTGCCATCTGCCACAAAGTAATAGAATTCGCTGGTTGGCGGGTTCAGCACAGCTTTAATTGCGTCTGGTCCCACTAAAGCGATCGGTGTGGGGGGTAAACCGTCAATTTGGTACGTGTTGTAGGGCGTTTTGCGATCAATTTCCGAGCGGCGCAATCCACGACCTAAGGTCGTTTTGCCCAAGGTGATCCCGTAAATGATGGTTGGGTCGGACTGTAGCCGCATAGGACGGCGTAAGCGGTTGATGAAAACGGATGCGACCTGAGGGCGCTCTGCAGCAAGGCCCGTTTCTTTTTCAACGATTGAGGCCAAGATCAATGCTTCTTGAGGGGTTTTGAGCGGCAGGTTTTCTGCACGAACTGCCCATTGCTTCTCGAGCTCTTTGGTGAGTGCCGAGCTCATTTTGGCAACGAGCCCCGTGCGCGTCATGCCGCGTTCAAAAAGATAGGTCTCCGGCAACAATGACCCTTCGGCCGGTGTAGCCGGGTTCTCACCCGTTAGAATCGCATTTGCTTGGATGATGACCATTGCGTCTTGCACCGTAATCCCTTCGGGGATTGTCACTTTGTGCAAGATGGATTTACCCGACTTGAGGAGTGCAAAAATATCGGCCATGGAGGTCAATGTTGGAATATTATACTCGCCCGCTTTCAAGGCACCCTGCCCCTTTTGCAATTGGATGGCGAAGCGGAAAATGCGGGCGTCAGTAATCGCCCCCGCCTTTTCCAATTTTCGAGCAATCCCGATGAGGCTTGTCCCCCGTTTAAACTGGACGGTGAGATCTTGGGCAGCAGGGCCGGCGCGCTCGTATTGGTCTTTAGCGTAATAAAACGCGCCACCGACACCTCCCACCATGAGTAGGAAGATCAGCGCAAGGCTGATAAGGACCCACTTGAAGATCCGTCTTGGTTTTTTGGTACCAGAAACAGCTTCAGGCTGTGCGGGTTTCGCCGCATCAGCCTGAGAGCCAGTATTCTTGGTTGTGCCCGTAGTTTCCGTCAATCGTCCACTCTTTGCATCACGAGAGAAGCATTAGTGCCCCCGAACCCGAAGGAGTTTGACAGAACCGCGTTAATTTCGCGTTTGCGCGCTTTGTGCGGCACCAAGTCCAATTTGGTTTCCACAGAAGGATTGTCCAAATTGATGGTTGGAGGGGCGATTTGGTCCTGCAATGCCATGATGCAGAAAATCGCTTCGATGGCGCCAGCAGCCCCTAGAAGGTGGCCTGTGGCCGACTTCGTGGAGGACATGGATAATGTGGACAGAGAGTTCTTAAAGAGCCTCTGCACAGCGCTGAGTTCGATCTCATCCCCTACTGGGGTGGACGTGCCGTGCGCATTTACATAATCAATTTCCTCAGGTGCAATGCCAGCATTTTTCAATGCGGCTTGCATAGCTCGGAAACCGCCACTGCCGTCAGGCGCTGGAGATGTAATGTGATAGGCATCGCCGGAGAGACCATAGCCTTTGATCTCCGCATAAATTTTAGCTCCACGCGCTTTTGCGTGTTCGTATTCTTCGAGCACAACCACACCCGCTCCATCACCCATGACAAAACCATCACGGTCTTTGTCATAAGGACGCGAGCCCTTTTTAGGAGTGTCGTTGAAGTGTGTCGACATGGCCCGACAGGCTGTAAAGCCCGCAATACCGATGCGGTTTACCGCACTCTCCGCACCACCTGCGACCATGACATCTGCATCACCGAACATGATCAAACGGGATGCGTCGCCAATGGCATGAGCCCCTGTAGAACAGGCGGTTACCACAGAGTGATTTGGCCCTTTAAGGCCGTGTACAATAGATACATAGCCTGAGATCAAATTGATCAATCGACCCGGGATGAAGAATGGGCTCACTTTACGTGGTCCGCGTTCTTTCAATGTGATAGCCGTTTCGGCAATGCCGTTGAGCCCACCGATACCAGAGCCGATCATTACGCCTGTGCGGAATTGATCTTCATCTGTCTCAGGTTTCCAATTTGCATCTGCGAGGGCCTGCTTTGCAGCGGCCATTCCGTAGATAATAAAATCGTCCACACGACGCGCCTCTTTGGCGTCGATCCAGTCTTCAACGATGAAAGCGTCGTCGCCTTCTCGTTTAACCTGACAGGCAATTTGGCACGACAGATCGTCTACCTGAAAATTGGTAATACGCTCTGCGCCAGATTCGCCGGCAATAAGCCGTTTCCAAGTTGTATCAACACTGCTGCCCAAAGGGCTGATCATGCCAAGACCGGTAACCACTACGCGTCTCATGATGGACCACTCCGTATAGAAGGTTTTGTCCGCGCACCATCGCAGACCTTCAAAAAAAAACGGAGCACTCCCCTCGATTGGGAACCGCTCCGCCTTTAAAACTTAGACGTTGGCAGTGATGAATTTTACTGCATCGCCAAATGTCTGAATATTTTCAGCAGCATCATCAGGAATTTCAACGCTGAATTCTTCTTCGAAGGCCATAACCAACTCAACAGTATCCAGGCTATCAGCACCCAAATCGTCGATGAAGGAAGCACCTTCTACGATTTTGTCAGCGTCAACGCTCAAATGTTCAACAACGATTTTTTTAACGCGATCTGCAATATCACTCATGTCTTATTCCTCAGTCTTAAAGGCCGTCCTATCTAACCGTCACACATCCTGAAACATTCAGTGAGTGATGGGCCAGCTGCGGCAAAATTCAATATTCTTGTCGCCTGTAAATGCCTCTTCCGCAAGCGAAATCGCGGTCTAGGTACCACACTTTCTCTCACAATGCCAACACCACAATGCGAGATACTTGAGTGTACACAAATAGACGCATATACGCACAAGCAACTGTTATAATTGATCTTTTTAGATCAAATCATGATCATGCCACCATTCACATGGATCGTTTGTCCAGTAACATAAGCACTTTCTGGAGCAGCGAGATAGAGACATGCCGCTGCAATTTCTTCTGGCGTACCCATGCGACCGGCAGGGATTCGCCCATTAATAGCCTCTTGTTGCG
>NVSO02000149.1 GCA_002401305.2 Rhodobiaceae bacterium
ATATCATCGAAAATGTCGCCCATGCCGCCACCGAAGTCGCCAGCGCCAGGACCACGGGGTCCACCATTTTCAAACGCCTGATGACCATATTGATCATAAGCCGCGCGCGTTTGTTCGTCTTTGAGACAATCATACGCTTCGTTTAATTCTTTAAATTTTTGCTCTGCTTTATCATCCCCGGGATTACGGTCAGGGTGAAATTTCATAGCGAGCGACCGATAAGCTTTTTTCAGCTCAGCAGGCGTGGCGCTGCGTTGGGCGCCAAGCACATCGTAGAAATCGGGTTTGGACATTTTACTGGATCCTTCAAGTCGGTGTGCTGTCATGAAGAGAGGACGGGTTGGACAAGTTGCAGGAGGGCGTGAAGCCCTCCTGCTTGAAACTTAACCAACCAGCGCTCTCAACAGCGCCGAGCCCGGTTTAAGACGTGCCGTCTTTTTTATCTTCGTCGTCAACTTCTTCGAAGTCAGCGTCGACGATATCATCTTGACCATCTCCAGCGTCGCGTGCGGCATCTGCTGCAGCATCTTCACCTTCTTGACCTTCGCCCGCTTTGTAGAGGGCTTCTCCAAGTTTCATTGATACTTCGGTCAATGTTTGGACCTTGGCAGAGATCTCATCAGCATCGTCGCCTTCAAGAGCTTCCTTCAGATCGTCAACAGCAGCTTGTACCGGGGCTTTCACCTCGTCATCTACTTTGTCGTCAACTTCTTCGAGTGTTTTCTCGGTGGCGTGAACCATAGCTTCACCCTGATTGCGGGCTTCAACTTGTTCGCGACGTTTTTTGTCGTCGTCCGCATGCGCTTCAGCATCCTGAACCATCTGATCGATGTCATCATCGGAAAGACCGCCAGAAGCCTGAATTTGGATAGACTGTTCTTTGTTGGTTGCTTTGTCTTTAGCAGACACAGACACGATACCGTTGGCATCAATATCAAAAGAGACTTCAATTTGGGGAACACCGCGCGGTGCACCTGGAATACCGACCAGATCAAATTGACCCAGTGCTTTATTGTCAGACGCCATTTCGCGTTCGCCCTGGAAGACACGGATGGTCACAGCGGACTGATTGTCTTCAGCCGTTGAGAAAACCTGTGATTTCTTCGTAGGGATCGTGGTATTGCGATCGATCAACCGAGTGAAAACGCCACCCAATGTTTCGATGCCCAATGAAAGCGGTGTCACGTCGAGCAACAGAACGTCTTTCACATCGCCTTGCAGCACGCCAGCTTGAATGGCTGCACCCATGGCAACCACTTCATCCGGGTTCACCCCTTGGTGAGGCTCTCTGCCGAAGAAGTTTTTCACAGCTTCTTGTACTTTTGGCATCCGTGTCATGCCACCAACCAAAACAACTTCGTCGATGTCAGCTGCAGTCAGGCCCGCATCAGCAAGCGCTTTTTTGCAAGGCTCGATGGTGCGTTTGATCAAGTCTTCAACAACGGCTTCCAATTTTGCCCGTGTCAATTTCATGGTCAAGTGTTTAGGACCAGAAGAGTCAGCGGTAATGAAAGGTAAGTTGATTTCGGTTTGGGAAGTAGAAGAAAGCTCAATCTTAGCTTTCTCAGCAGCTTCTTTAAGACGCTGAAGAGCCAGCTTGTCTTTTTTCAGATCAATGCCGTTTTCTTTTTGGAATTCTTCGGCAAGATATTCAATGACACGCATATCAAAGTCTTCACCGCCAAGGAATGTATCCCCATTGGTTGATTTTACTTCGAAAACGCCGTCGCCAATTTCCAAGATGGATACATCGAATGTACCGCCACCAAGGTCATAAACCGCAATGGTTTGGCCTTCGTTTTTGTCCAAGCCGTAAGCAAGGGCTGCAGCAGTTGGTTCGTTAATGATCCGCAATACTTCAAGGCCAGCAATCTTACGAGCATCTTTAGTGGCTTGGCGCTGGCTATCATTAAAGTAAGCCGGAACAGTAATCACTGCCTGTGTCACTGTTTCACCCAAGAAGGTCTCAGCCGTTTCTTTCATTTTCTGCAAAATGAAGGCGGACACTTCTTGTGGAGAGTATTTTTCACCGCGTGCTTCAACCCAAGCATCACCATTGTCGGCTTTGACGATGTCATACGGCACCATCTTTGCGTCTTTTTTGGTGTTCGGGTCATTAAAAGAGCGGCCAATGAGGCGCTTAATCGCGAAGAGCGTTGCTTGCGGATTGGTCACAGCTTGACGTTTTGCAGCTTGACCAACAAGCTTTTCGCCATCTTCAGTAAAGGCCACAATAGAGGGGGTGGTACGAACGCCTTCTGCGTTCTCAATAACCTTAGGTTGGGAGCCTTCCATGACCGAGACACACGAATTGGTCGTGCCCAGGTCAATACCGATGACTTTACCCATAATAAACTTCCTTTTCAATTGCGGCAGGCCGATCGGGCCACAGTGGCACCCAATCATCTGGGCCTTTTAGGCGAAACTGGCCGCCTATCCAACCCAAAATACGACCCCCAAAGGGATAAACGTTGTTTAGGAAACGGTATGAACCGATTACCACTCATATAAGAGTGATGAGTGTCCCTCACAAGTGCGTCAAAACCGTATTTTGATGTCTTTTTAGGCCATTTAGGGATGAACTTGGACCAAATCGGCGTATTTTTGTCAATTGATCGGTTGCTCATACTTCTAAGGCGGATAGATAATCTACAGATGGCAAAAGCACAAGAGGGCTCTGAAATGTCCAGCGACCTAAAGACGGCCCCGACCACCACCGTTTCCATAGCAACATCAAGGCCGCAGCCTTTTCCCGGCTTGCCAGAGGGTGTTTTGCTTTGGCAGGAATATTTAAGCCGTGCTGAGCAAGAAGCAATGGTGGCAGATGTGCGCACAGCCATTACCCAAGCCCCGCTTTTTCGCGGCACCATGCCCAAAACCGGCAAGCCCTTGGGGCTTCAGATGAGTAATTTGGGTGATTTGGGCTGGTTTGCGGACCGCTCGGGATATCGCTATGTGCCCAATCACCCAAAGACAGGCGCGCCGTGGCCAGCCATTTTGCCCAGCTTGATTGAGCTCTGGGACAATTTGGGCGACTACCCCGCGCCGCCTGAGGCCTGTTTGGTCAATTATTACGGACCCGAAAACAAGCTTTCCTTGCACCAAGATTTGGATGAATTAGATGTGCATGCGCCCATTTTGTCTGTGTCACTGGGGGATCAAGCGCTCTACCGATTGGGGGGACTGGCGCGTAGAGATAAAACCCAATCGTTCCGGCTGAATTCGGGAGATGTATTGGTGTTGACGGGGCCCGCACGGATGCGGTTCCACGGTATTGACCGGATTTATCCCGGCACCTCAACGCTTTTGAAACAGCCCGGTCGGATCAATTTGACCCTGAGGCGGGTGAATTTCCCGCCAGACCAGCCGAAAGACTAGCTGCCTTTTTTGAACAGCTTGCGCCCTGGTTTGGTTGCGATGCCGAGTACAATATACTGGATCAGCTCGTCCAAACGTTCAGGCCGTCCCGCACCTGCCCCATTGCGCCAGCTCAGTCGCACAGCGCCATGTAGCGTCGCAAAAGGCCCCTGCAACAACAGGTCTTCTGGTAAAGCGCGAAAAATTTCCTCGCTCATGCCTTGCTGCAATATTTTGACAAATAGCCCTCGGATCGATTGCTCAATACCGCCCCATTCGGCCCGCGTGACAATAGACAACCGATTGCGGAAAGCTTCGCGACTACAAAATTGAGCCAAATTTCGTCCGGCGGTGTCCAAGTCTGTTTGGGACCAATAATGCGCAATAAAGGCTTTGAGTTGGCCAAGGGCAGGCAGGTTTTCGTCAATGTCTTGCAGCAAAGCGAGCAAATTTTGGTCTTGGCGAATGGCCAGACGGGCATAAATCTCGTCTTTGCTGACAAAGTGCTTATAAACCGTGCCCTTACCGATCTCAGCGGTCGCCGCGATTTTATCGATGGTGACTTGTTCCCAATCATCACCATCAAAGAGGGATAGGGCCGCCTGAAGAATTTCGCTTTCGCGGCGTGCAAACTCACGCAATCGACGATCGGCAACGCTCATGGGCTTTGTCTCCGCACTGTCTGTCATTTCGACTGTGGTTGGCTCCATCTCGTCCTCGCTCGTAAAATCAACGCTTAATTGAAAATCTACAGCCGTCAGAAGACCAAAGGGCCTCTAGGCGTCCATAGCGAGGAAAGATAAGCAGATCTATACGTCAACCATGTGACATATGGCTCATAGTCTCAAGTCGACTG
>NVSO02000015.1 GCA_002401305.2 Rhodobiaceae bacterium
AATTATGGGCTTTAAATGCGGTATTGTGGGCCTACCCAACGTAGGTAAATCCACCCTATTCAACGCGCTGACCAAAACAGCTGCGGCACAAGCAGAGAACTATCCTTTCTGCACCATTGAACCCAATGTAGGCGAAGTGGCGGTACCTGATGAGCGCATGGACAACCTTGCCGCGATTGCAGGCTCCAAGGAACTGCTCCCGACCCGCCTCACGTTCGTAGACATCGCAGGCCTCGTGGCTGGCGCGTCGCAAGGCGAAGGACTGGGCAACCAATTCCTCTCCCACATCCGCGAAGTAGACGCGATTGCTTACGTCTTGCGTTGCTTTGAAGATGAAGACATCACCCATGTTGACGGTCGCATTGACCCCTTGTCCGATGCCGAAACTGTTGAAACAGAATTGATGCTGGCCGATCTTGAAAGCCTTGAAAAACGTCTCCCCAATTTGGAGAAAAAGGCCAAGAGCAACGACAAAGAAGCAAAGCTTGCCATCGACCTGATCAACCGCGCGTTGATCCCTCTGCGCGAGGGCAGACCAGCGCGCCAAACCGAAGTATCAGAAGATGAAATGGCAGCCTTCGTCGGTCTAAACCTGCTGACCTCTAAGCCGGTGCTCTACGTCTGTAACGTCGATGAAGCCTCTGCAGAAAAAGGCAATGCCTTCTCCGATGTAGTGGAAAAGCGCGCCGCAGAAGAAGGCGCACAGGCAATCATCATCTCGGCCCAAATTGAAGCTGAGGTCTCTCAACTAGAGGAAGAAGAAGCCGCTGAATATTTGGCTGACCTAGGCCTTAAAGAGCCAGGGCTCAATCGTTTGATCCGCACCGGCTACGAGCTTCTAGACCTGATCACCTACTTCACCTGCGGCCCCAAAGAAACCCGCGCGTGGACAATTAATCGGGGCACGAAGGCGCCCGCCGCTGCCGGGGTCATTCACACTGACTTTGAAAAAGGCTTCATCCGCGCCGAAACCATTGCCTATCCAGACTATGTGGAATTCAACGGCGAGACCGGTTGCAAAGACGCCGGGAAGATGCGCCTTGAAGGCAAGGAATACATCGTGAAAGACGGCGACGTGATGCACTTCCGTTTCAACATCTAAAGCCACGTTTTAGAGTGTAGCTAACAAAAAGCCCTCCCAGATTTCTGGGAGGGCTTTTTGGTTTCGCCAAAGCGGGTTAGGCGTCGTCGTCTACATAAGGTTCAATCAACATCACAACGTCGCTGGCCCCCTCACTGCGCACATGAAGCAATTGACGCTGATCCTCATAGACCGCCTCCGCCCCTTTAAGCTCAATCGAATACCCTTCCGGGAACAAAGAGCGCGGCATGAAGATTTCACTGCCCGCTTTCCCGTCAGAGTGAAATTTAAGGCTGAACGTGCGCGCTTCTCTATTATATGAAACGTCTTCCACCAACCCGCTAATCGCACGGGGGTAAGGTCGCAAAAAGCCTTTCAGCCCGCGCCCGCCAGAATTCAAATCCGCGGGATCAATTTGTTGGTCGCGAGAGAAGATCGATAAATCCTCCTGGTTCCAGCCATCTCCAATCGCCAAATCATTCCGGTTAGACGCTGTGTAATTCCACTGCGTCGAGGAAATGCCCAGCGTGTCTAACGCGTTGTAGAGAAACTCTTGTGCAAGGTTCTGGCGCTCCCATGGACCATCGGAATGGTCACCGTCGGCAAACGCGTGATAAGCAGCTCCTCCTTCAAAATCAAACGGGATGCCGCACTCACCAATCAAAGTTGGCGCCCCTTTGCCCTCGTTCAAGTCCACAGACGAGGCCTGAATTTGACGCAAGCTTTCATCGTAGAAGTTCTGAATTTCTTCGCGCCCGTGCATCATCTTGCCGGTAAAAATATTGAACCGATCGGGGAAATCAAAGGTCTTGGTGAAAAGCGTGACAACATCATACCAGTGTGAGGCATTGACCAAGTTAGAGGGGCTGTTCGTTGGAAACCCTTCGCCGGTCAACCCCGACAAGGGGTCCAATTCTGCAAACACCAGCCAATCGGATTTATAGGCGCGTACAGCTTCTGCTACTCGACAGAAAAACGGGCCCATATAGTCTTCTTCCAAATTGACGACACGGCCCTCAACATTTTGGAAGAAATCTTCGCGCGTCACTTCTATGGCCCCAGAGTTAGGGTCAACAGTATACGCACCTGCAGCCTCAAACGGGTCCACCGCCCCGTCGCGCCAAATTGAAACTTCGTTTGGGTTAAGAGTATCCTCGTCAGTAACCCCCAACGACAAGTCGTCCTTGAGCCCCACAATAGGAATTGTACGTGTGACCCCATGAGATACCGAAACATTATCCAGTACTGACCACGCAAGACCCGGCCGTGCAATCGAAGGGTCTTCCTCACTAGGACCCACGTGGCGATAGCTCATAGGTTGACCAATAAAGCCGCGCCCCGGCTCGTTAAGCGTATCAAAGCCGATCACATGCGGCATGTCTTTCACACGTTGCGCAATTTGCGTCATAGCCCCAATGTAATGAGCTTGCAGATAGTCTTGAATGTTTTGCCCCTCAACCACGAGCTCCGGCGCAAAATCCCGACCCGCAAAAAAGAGCGTCCACATGATACCATTTACAGGTCGCGCGTAGTTTTGTGACCATGACATCTGAGGATAGTTTTCCTCCTGACGGCCACCTTTCTCAAAGTCATAATTATGCTGCATCACATGCGCTGCATCCGAGGCATGAAAGCGGCTCATGTCGAGTCCCGCTTTTTCAAAACACCACGCCGGCGCGCCCGACCCACCGCTCATGCGGCTCCACACATCTTGGTGGAAATCAACAAACACATAGAGGCCGTAGTCTGCTGCCTTGGCACAAAGCTCCGCGTAATAGTCTAAATAGGCGTCGTCATATTCTTGGGGACCCGCGTGTTCAACAGCTTCCCACGTGGTCAACAGGCGCAAGCAATTGAAGCCCCAATTTTGTAACCGGGAAAAATGTTCGTCTGCTTCCTCAATAGGGAAAGGACGTCCAATAAAGGAGACGGTTTTATAGTCTTGGAAATCGGTTGGGAAATGAGTGCCGCCGTCCGGATAGGGCAATTTGCAATCGCCCCCCAAATTAACACCCCGCAAAATAACTTTGCGCCCAGCCTCATCCACAAAATGGGAACCGTCGATGTGAAGAGGCTTGAGGGGTTCTGGTCCAGACATTCTATTCTCCCGGTATACGTAAACAATTCAGGAGTTGGTCTCCCGTTTTTACGCC
>NVSO02000150.1 GCA_002401305.2 Rhodobiaceae bacterium
GCGCAAAGCCCGCCTCGCCTCCTTGGGCACGTTGGACCTTAAAACCGGCGCGCCGGTGGTGACGCAATTGGCCATTGCCTGCACATCTCAGGGCGATCCGATCCTGTTGCTCTCCCAGCTTGCCGCCCACACCCGCAATATGTTGGCAGACAATCGAATTTCATTACTTTTTGAAGGCGACACACGCTCTGACCGGTTGATGGACCGGGTGCGGCTGACGGTGCAAGCCACGCTGGAACCAGTGGAGGCGGCGGACGTGCCTGCCCTCAAAGCCCGCTATGTCGCCCGCCACCGGGACACGGCTGACTATGATACAGAGCTGAACTTTCACTACTATGTTGCCAAAATCAGCTCCGGGAGATTGGTGCGCGGCTTTGGGGCAACGCGCAATTTGAAGCGGGAGACGTTGTTGATTTCGGCGCCAGAAGCGCTGGTTTCTGCGGAATTTGGCATTTTGGAGCATATGAATAGCGACCATCAAGACGCTATTGAAAACTATGCGACCTATTTGTGCGGGGCGGCTCCTTTGGCATCAAACGGCGAGAACACAGGCGACGAGGCGGACGGCTGGCGGCTGACCGGGGTTGACGCAGAGGGGGCAGATTTGGGCAGCATTAACCATAGTGCGCGCATCGAATTTGGCGTGGAAGTGAGCGATGCGATGAGCGCGCGCGTGGCTCTGGTGGAGCTTGCCAAGGAGGCGCGACAAAAGAACGCGTAAATCTTAACTAGGAGGCCCGAATCCTGTTGCACCTGACAGTCGCTATCACTATGGTGCGCCCCAATCATAGCTGGTTTGAGCACATCTCACCGCTGTGATAGGGGCTTCTTTGGGAGCCTCTTTTAGCTCGGATCGATATTTAGGGTGGGCACGACTTAGTTGATGTCCCGCTTCAACATTTCATCCGACGGGTCATACGTTCGACAGAACGCCGGGTCTTGAAACGATGAAGGCAAATGCATCATTTATGCGCCGCCTTCTACACTGATAGACCGACGCTGGTGGAACGGCAGATGCCGTTGGATTATTTTGAAAGGGAGAGTGGCGTGAAAAACACTGGACCATACATCAGCAAGAACGGCATTGAGACCCAAGGCTTTAAAAATGTGACGACGGTTTTTTGGAACCAACGTCCTGAGGCTTTGTATGAAGCGGCCATTAAAAACAATGGCGCTGAAATTGCCAAAAACGGCGCATTGGTCGTTCGCACTGGCGAGCACACGGGCCGCTCTGCGAAAGATAAATTTGTTGTTCGCGACGAGAGCACAGAAAACACCGTTTGGTGGGATAACTCCAAAGGCATCACCACTGAGCAGTTCGACGCTCTTCACGCAGACATGCTGAAACATGCTGAGGGCATGGAACTTTACGTTCAAGACCTCTTTGGTGGCGCAGATCCAACCCACCGCCTTCCTACCCGTGTCGTTACCGAGCTAGCGTGGCACTCCCTTTTCATTCAGAACTTGTTGATTGAGCCGACAACCGAAGAGCTTAAAGATTTTGCTCCTAAGTTCCAGATCATCAGCCTCCCAAGCTTCAAAGCAGATCCAGCGCGTCACGGTTCGCGCGGTGAAACAATGATCGCGTGTAACTTTAAAGCACGTATCGTTTTGATCGCTGGTACGTCTTACGCTGGGGAAACTAAGAAATCTGTTTTCTCCATGCTCAACTACGAACTGCCTGCTAAGCGCGTTATGCCGATGCACTGTTCTATCAATGTTGGCGAAGACGATGATTCAGCAATCTTCTTTGGTCTCTCCGGCACTGGTAAGACAACTTTGTCTGCTGATCCTAAGCGGACCTTGGTTGGTGATGACGAGCACGGTTGGTATGAAGGCGGCGTCTTCAACTTCGAAGGCGGTTGCTATGCCAAGATGATTGACCTGTCTCCTGAAGCAGAGCCAGAAATTTACTCAACCACTCAGCGTTTCGGCACCGTGCTTGAAAACGTTGTGATGGACCCAGACAGCCGCGTCATCGACTTTAAAGATCGCACGCTGACTGAAAACACACGCGGCGCGTACCCATTGTCCTGCATTCCAAATGCGAGTGAAACGGGACGTGCGGGCAACCCGAAAAACATCATCATGCTGACAGCTGATGCATTTGGTGTTTTGCCTCCGATCTCAAAAATGACACCTGCGCAAGCGATGTATCACTTCCTGTCTGGTTACACCGCGAAAGTGGCTGGCACCGAAAAAGGTGTTACTGAGCCAGAAGCAACCTTCTCAACATGCTTTGGCGCGCCGTTCATGGCTCGTCACCCATCAGAGTACGGCAACTTGTTGCGCGACCTGATTGCTGAGCACAAAGTTGATTGCTGGTTGGTGAATACGGGTTGGACCGGTGGTGCTTACGGTATTGGTAACCGCATGCCGATTAAAGAAACACGCGCTCTGCTTTCTGCAGCGCTCGACGGTTCTTTGGCAAATGTTGAATTCCGCACCGATGCAAACTTCGGCTTCCAAGTTCCTGTGGCTGTACCAGGTGTCGATAACTCGATCCTGAACCCACGCGACACATGGGCAGACAAAGCTGGCTACGACGCGCAAGCAAACAAATTGGTCAACATGTTCATCTCCAACTTCGTGAAGTTCGAAGAGCATGTGGGTCCTGAAGTTCGCGAAGCGGCTCCCGGTGCGGCGAAAGCTGCCCAGTAAGCTTTAAGCTTCGATGAAATTTGAAAGGCCGCATCCCTCGGGAGGCGGCCTTTTTGTTTGGGGGGGCGCTCACACGCTTAGGAACGTGGAACCCTTTGCGGCGTTGGCTTCTAAGTGGCCTTGCTTGACGAAGAGGATTGCCCCTTCATCGCTTGCCAAATCATGGGCTTCACCGGGTGGAAAGCGTAACCAGTCGTGGGTGGTGTAGGTATCGCCTGCGTGGCTCACTTCACCGGAAAGAACAAAGATCTCAACCCCGCCTGCGTGTGCATTGTCTACGCGCGCTCCAGACGCGAGACGGACCAACGCGACTTCTTCGGTTTGATAGGTGTGCAGTGGCATCACCTCCACACCGGGATGCGCACCGGCTTGCCAGTTTTGGGTTTGAGTTTGCGTGCGCACGAAGGTTTGGTCCGCCGGGTCCATTTGCTGCAACTTCACAAGGATCGAGCACCCTTCCTCGCTATGAGGTTTATGGGCGGAGCCGACCGGATTGCGCACATAGCTGCCTTGGGGGTAGTCGCCGTGTTCATCGGAAAACGTGCCTTCCAGCACGAAGAACTCTTCGCCGCCGGTATGGGTGTGGGGGGAGAAATAGCTTTTGGGCGCGTAACGCACGATGGTGGTGGCACGAGCGACTTCATCCCCGATACGGTCGAGCATACGTCGGTCCACGCCGGGCAAGGGCGAGGCTTGCCACGGTAAGGTATCGGCATGCGCAAAGGCAAATTTTGACAGGTCAGCGTGTAAGTCCATGGGATTCTCCTCACATATCATCAGATCAGTTTGAGATATATGGGCGGGTTTGCCAAGAGAGCAACCGCTGACACGGGGTTGTGATGGTTTTCAGTTGCGCCCCTTCGCCTTTTGTCCATAGTTGAAAATCGGAAAATTCAGCATGGTTTTATTTGGGGGGATTGGGTGTGGATATTGGGATGTGGGTTAAGAATGAACACCTTTCTGCACGCCGATGGATGGGCCCCCTCATCAGATTAGGCTTTATCCTTGGATTGCTCTCCTTGTCTGGATGCGCCACGTCTTATTACCTCGCGGGTAAGGAGGCGATGGCAGATTTTCACCCACCGGCGCGGATGGATGCTGATTGCGACGCGTGCAGTTCCTCTTCTAATAGGTTTAAAAGGTGTTGTTGTTCCTTGCGGAAAAGTAATTACCCAACCATCATCAAGCGC
>NVSO02000151.1 GCA_002401305.2 Rhodobiaceae bacterium
GAGGCGCCCGTGATAAGGGCGAGACGGTTTTCTAAAAGACCAGCCATTGAAGCTCCTGCAACTCTATTATGCGATTTCAGCCAAGAGAGAAAGTTGATCAGATTTCCGCATTTGATCAACATCTGTCAGCGTTGTGGGGTAATCGCCTGTGAAGCAATGGTCAGTGAATTGCGGATTCTCATCATCGCGACCATTTTCTTGCCCCATCGAACGATATAGTCCGTCTACGGAGATGAATGCAAGTGAGTCAACGCTGATGTATTTGCGCATGCCCTCAAGGTCGTATTGAGCCGCCAGCAGCTGCTCACGGTCTGGCGTATCAATGCCGTAATAATCAGAATGCGTGATAGGAGGGCTGGCGATGCGCATATGCACTTCAGTTGCACCAGCTTCATACATCATCTTGGCAATTTTAAGAGATGTTGTGCCACGCACCACGCTGTCATCAACCAGAATAATACGCTTACCTTTAACCAAGGCGCGATTGGCATTGTGCTTCAACTTCACACCCAATGACCGGATGTGTTGTGTGGGCTCAATAAATGTTCGGCCAACATAATGGTTACGGATGATGCCAAGCTCAAAAGGAATGCCAGACTGATTGGAAAAACCGATGGCAGCAGGAACACCAGAGTCAGGAACAGGAATAACCATGTCCGCGTCTACAGCGCTCTCTTTGGCAAGCTCTTCACCCATACGTTTGCGCACATTATAAACGCTCAAGCCGCCGACAATGCTGTCTGGGCGTGCAAAATAGATATGCTCAAAAATACAAGGGCGGCTGGTTGCCTTAGGAAAAGGATGAAGACTATGGATGCCGTCTTTATCGATAACAACAACTTCGCCCGGCTCGACTTCTCGAATGAATTTGGCGCCAATGATATCCAGGGCAACAGTTTCGGAGCAGAAGATTGGCGCGCCATCAAGCTCACCCAACACCAACGGACGAATGCCGAGGGGATCGCGAGCACCGATGAGTTTTTTGTTGGTCAGAACCGTCAGTGCATAAGCACCTTCGATTTGTTTGATCGCATCCACAAACCGGTCCATGACGCGGGGAAGGGGGCTACGAGCAACCAATTGAAGAATAACTTCTGTGTCAGACGTGGACTGAAAAATGGCACCGGCTCGAACCAATTCGTCACGCAAAGTGACTGCGTTGGTGAGGTTGCCATTGTGAGCGACAGCAAAGCCGCCGCCCCAAAGGTCTGCATACAAAGGCTGCACATTCCGAAGAACTGTTTCGCCCGACGTGGAGTAACGCACGTGGCCGATGGCGGCCGTCCCCGTAAGGCGGTTCATGACGGATTGTTTGGTGAAGTGATCACCGACCAGTCCCATGCGCCGTTCTGATTGGAAGCGTGTGCCATCAAAACTCACGATGCCAGCCGCTTCTTGGCCACGGTGTTGAAGGGCGTGAAGCCCCAACGCGGTCAATGCAGATGCATCTGGGTGGTTGAACATGCCAAAAACACCACATTCTTCACGTAGACGATCTGAATCCAGATCTTCATCGCTCAAACCATCAGATTGATCAGTTTGGGAAAGTTCTACATTTTTCTGAATGTGCTGTGGCTCAAAACTCTCAAATAGAGACATTTGATCCTCTGAGTGTTCGGCGGAATAAGCGCCAGATTGATCAGGATTAGTAACGGAAGTGCAATTGGTCAGTCGCATTGCCTATGTCCATTAGGGCCTGAAAAGCAGTGCAAGGGCACCACAACAAAGTGTTGGTTTTTCAGGACGGTCGGGTCATCACTCGCTCGTTGCTTCAAACAACTGATCGAGTCCTCTCCTCTCCGAAGGCTTATAGCCTGTTGCAGGCGTGCTGTCAGTCGTAGAATTGTCACGTTTTGAGGAGTTTTTGCCTTCTGGACGATTTGCCGCTTTAGGTATGGAAATAAGTCCCTTATCGGCCTCGTCGCCAACCAATCCTTGCATGGCTCCGTGCAGCGCTTGTGACGTGCTTTCAACGATGGGCAAAAGCTTGGCTGTACGCACCCAATCAGGATGGTCGTTACGGTCAACCACCAACCAGGAGAAGAAAAGGAATGCGACAGAGATGACAATCAGACCACGCATGACGCCGAAAACGAAACCGAGCGTACGGTCCAGCATGCCGATGTGGCTGTTGCGAATTTTCTCACCCCATTTATAGGTGAGGGCGGAGATGGCGACAAACACAATGGTGAAAATGACAGCTGCTGAAATAGCGGCGGCAAGCCAATCGGGTGACACGAAACTGCCCATAAAGGGAAGTAGATAGGGGTAAAGCCAAAGCGACATTAAAGTGCCGGCTACCCATGCCAAAATGGAGATAATTTCACTGGTGAAACCGCGGAAAAAGGCAAGCACACCCGAGATCAACATGATAACGATGACCGCAACGTCGAACATCTACTTTTCCCCGATTTAATATACGAACAACCCCCGAGCAAAAACTTGTTCCAAGTCCCCGCTCCTAAAGCAACCTAACACATAACCTTTAAAGCTTTGAGCAGGAATGCGCTAGTTTGCCGGGTGTTTGGAGTTTGTCGGGTGCTTGGCTAAACTCCAGCTGTGAGATGAGCAATCAAAGCTGCCAGATCAGGCACCTCAATGAGTTCTAAACCACAATCAGATGGTTTTTGGCGTTCTGGAATTTTAGGCACAATTGCGCGTGTAAACCCAAGCTTTGCGGCTTCTTTCAGGCGTGGCTCCATCTGGTTGACGGGGCGCACAGCACCCGACAGGCTTATTTCCCCAAAAAACACCGAATTTTCAGGCAGCGCCTTTCCTTGCAGAGAAGAGATTAACGAGGCAGCCACTGCCAAATCTGCGGCAGGTTCTGTAATTCGTAAACCACCCGCGACATTGAGATAAACGTCTTGCCCCGATAACGAGAGACCACAGCGAGTATCCAGCACCGCGAGAACCATCGATAGGCGGCCCGTGTCTCCGCCAACGACGGCGCGGCGCGGCGTTCCCAAGGCGCTGTCCGACACAAGGGTTTGAATTTCCACCAAGACAGGCCGCGTGCCTTCAATGCCGGCAAAGATCGTTGTGCCGCTTGAATCACCAGTTCTATCGCCAATGAAAAGGGCGGACGGATTGGGCACTTCACCCAAACCCTTTTCACCCATATCAAAGACACCGATTTCGTTAGTGGGACCAAACCGGTTTTTAACAGCCCGCAAAATGCGGAAATGGTGACCGCGCTCGCCTTCGAAATAGAGCACGGTATCCACCATATGCTCCATGACGCGAGGACCCGCGATCTGGCCATCCTTGGTGACATGGCCAACAATGATGACGGCTACGCCAGATCCCTTGGCGACCCGAATAAGATCCTGAGAACAACCACGAACTTGCGATACAGAGCCCGGCGCTGAATCAATGGCATCCGACCACATGGTTTGAATGGAATCGATGACGACTGCATCAACAGGTTGCTCAGCTTCCAGCGTTGCAATGATGTCGGGCAAATGAGTTTCCGCTGCAAGACCTACGTCCGCATCGGCGAGGTCCAGCCGACGCGCCCCCATACGCAGTTGTTCAATGGCTTCCTCGCCGGAAATATAAATCGCCTTTTTGCCACCGCGTGCAAGGGCTGCCATCACCTGAAGAAGAAGTGTTGATTTGCCAATACCAGGGTCGCCTCCAACCAGCAGGGCTGAACCCGGCACAAGGCCGCCGCCGCACACGCGGTCAAATTCAGCAATGCCTGTCACAAGGCGAGGTCGCTCAGGGCTTTTGCCGTCCATCGCCATAAGGGGAATGGCGCGCCCCTTAGTTGTTTTGCCAGGACGGGTGGGGCGGCCACCGACACCGCCGGTTTCGGCGCCTTCTTCAGAAAGCGAATTCCATTCGCCGCACGATTCACATTGCCCCCCCCATTTGGAAAAGACAGTGGAACATTTTTGACAGACAAATCGTTTTTGCGCGCGCGCCATAGCTAACCTGACCAGCTTGCTAAGCCCTAGCGTGCTGCAGGGGCCCAGAATCACATGTATGGCAGCAGTCTAGCTTAGTCTGTTAGAGCTTGCGCACATCCATTTGAATGGGGCCATCGGCCCGACCATTGATGAATTGATCGACATATTCATTGCCAGAATGATCGACGTCATCCTTGGTGCCTTGCCATAAGATTTCGCCCTTATGGATCATGGCAATGTTGTCCGCAATTTTGCGTGCGCTGGCCATATCGTGGGTAATGGAGAGGGCCGTTGCGCCCAGATCTTTAACGGACTCGACAATGAGATCATTGATCACATCGGCCATGATGGGGTCGAGCCCTGTGGTTGGTTCATCGAAAAAGATGATCTCCGGGTCTGTCGCAATGGCGCGCGCTAAGCCCACGCGCTTTTGCATGCCGCCAGAGAGTTCGGCGGGATATAGCTGGCCTACATCTGGGCTCAAACCAACTTTTGCCAATTTAAGGATGGCAACTTCTTTTGCATCTTTGCGGTTCATGCCTTGGCCTTGAATGAGGCCAAAGGCGACATTTTCCCAGACGCGGAGGCTGTCGAAAAGAGCCCCGCCTTGAAACAGCATCCCAAATTTATGCAGCACTTTTTCCTGGGCTCGTCCTGTCAGTTTCGTCACTTCAATATCGTCGACTTTGATTGATCCTGACGTGGGGCGGATGATGCCCAAAATGCATTTCAGCATGACGGATTTGCCCGTGCCCGAGCCGCCGATGACCACAAGCGATTCTCCAGCGGGAACCGAGAGATTGATGCCGTTCAGCACCTTCTTACTTCCAAACCGTTTGTGCACATCAGTCAGAATGATTTTGGAATCGGTCATCGGTTCTTGTCTCTTGTTACGGCGAAAAAGGGAGGGGGCCATTTGCGCGGACCCTTAAGAGGAGAAGAAGAGCGAGGTCATTAAATAGTTACTCGCAAGAATAAGGATAGAGGACATAACAACAGCATTTGTTGTGGCGCGGCCCACACCTTGGGCGCCGCCCTTACTGTTAAAGCCGTGGTAACAGCCCATCAAGGCAATGATAAAGCCAAACACAGAGGACTTGATCATGCCCGAGGTAATGTCATCTAGTTCCAGAAAATCGGCAGTCGTCTTGATGTAAACACCTGAATTAAAGCCGAGTGTCTGCGTCCCGATAACATAGCCGCCAAATACGCCAATCACATCTGCAATGAAGACCAGCAGGGGCAAGGTGAGTACTGCCGCGATTAAGCGAGGCGCAACCAAATATTTGTAAGGATTTGTTGAAAGCGTGGTCAGAGCATCAATCTGTTCCGTCACCCGCATCGTGCCGAGTTCAGCAGCGATGGCAGCGGACACACGTCCCGCAATCATCAAGCCAGCCATAACAGGCCCAAGCTCACGGGTAATGCCCAGAGCAACAATTGTGGCGACGATAGATTCAGAGTTGAACTGGCTGCCGCCGTAATAGATCTGTAGGGCAAGCACGCCGCCGGTAAAGAACGTCGTAAGCGCAACGACCGGGAGTGAGAAATAGCCAATGCGCATCATCTGCGCCAACACCAGCCGACCAAAAGTGGGAGGGCGAAAACAATGGGAGACTGCATGCCATGTGAACAGGGAGAGCCGCCCTGTCTCCTGAAGCGTATTCAAAACCACACGCCCAATGATCGCCAATAAATTCACGTCTCGCTCCCAGGTCTCAGTTTTAGCGTTTAATCAGCCCACATCCTGCAGGGAGTAGATTGATAGTCGGTTAGTATTTGCAATTGGGTGTGAATTGAACCAATCCGCACCGCGTCGTCTCTCTCAAGAAGCACTTCAGGTGTAGTGCCTATGGTATCTGTACCCCAAGCTGGTGAGGACTTCGTAACCAATCGTACCTGCAGCCTTTGCAAAATCATCAATTGTTTGGTTTTTACCCAAGATTTCTGCCCAAGCGCCCTCAATAGCCACACTTTCTGGAATATGGCTGACATCAACGGTCAATTGATCCATCGATAAGCGGCCGACGATTGGTGCTTTTACATCTCCAAAAAAGACACCGATTCTTGTCGTGTCGCTCTCGGCGCTCTTTTGAACCAAAATATTGGAGCGTCCAATGTGGCGAAAGAGCCCATCTCCATAGCCAAACCCCAAAACAGCAATTCTGCTATTTTTAGCGGTCACATAGCTCGCACCGTACCCAACACC
>NVSO02000152.1 GCA_002401305.2 Rhodobiaceae bacterium
CCTCGTTGCAACCCCGCCAAAAAAGAATGGCAAACAGCCCCTCATTTTGATGCCCAACCCCTTCTATCAATGTTATGCGGCAGGCGCTTTAGCCGCCGGGGCAAAACCCGTCTATGTGTCAGCAACAGCTGCCAGCAACCATTTGCCGGACTTTGCGGGGCTCTCGCAAGACACTCTAAGCCAAACCTCAATGATCTACGCCTGCTCGCCTGCAAACCCTCAAGGGGCATTGATGAGCCTTGAAGATCTCAAGACATTGATCACACTGGCGCGGCATCATCACTTTGTCCTCGCCGTCGATGAATGTTACGCCGACATCTACGACAAAACACCCCCCGCAAGCGCCCTTCAAGCCTGCCTAAGTTTGCCAACGCCTGCAAACGGCGATCCATTTTCAAATGTGATTGTCCTCCACTCTCTGTCCAAACGCTCCAGCCTACCCGGCTTGCGCTCTGGCTTTATTGCAGGCGATAAAGCACTCATGAGCAAATTGCGCGGCTTCCGCAACATCGCAGCCCCTCAAACACCCCTGCCCCTTTTGGCAGTTGCCACGGCGGCTTGGAATGATGATGCCCATGCGGCAGAAAACAGAAAGCTCTATCAACAAAAGATCGATATCGCTGAAAAAATCCTCGGCAATCAATTCGATTTTTTCCGCCCTGCCGGGGGGTTCTTTCTATGGCTCAATGTGGGAGACGGCCTAGACGCCACCAAAAAACTTTGGGAGCAAGGCGCCCTGAAAGTATTGCCCGGAACCTATCTGGCGCGTGAAGATGAGAACGGGAATAATCCGAGTGCAGAATATATTCGTGTTGCTCTGGTTCAGGACCTCGCTACAACCCGCACAGCTCTGACACAAATAGCCGACATTCTAGGTTCATAATGCACGACGATACTGGCCCCCTCACCCGGGCACTAAATGACGTTGAGAAAGAGGACCCGCCCAATGGCTTGGCATAATTCCATTCCAAATCCGATGGTATACCTACCGATGGGCGTGCGTGTTTTTCTGCGCCACCGCGGCCAAGAAATATCAGGTATTGTCCTCATTCTCGCAGCAATCTTCATGGGCCTATCGCTGGCCACATGGTCTGCCACTGATCCCAGCATGAATAACGCAACCTCTAGCCTCCCAAGCAATTGGATGGGCTATGCAGGCGCGATAAGCGCTGACTTCTTTTTTCAGTCCATCGGCCTGGGCGCCCTCGCCCTCGCCCCCCCACTGGCCGTGTGGGGCACCCGTCTTTTACAGCACAATCCTATTGACCGTCGGCTCGTGCGAATGGGAAGCTGGTTAACTGCCAGTATTACAGGCGCCCTTTTCAGCACCGGCTTTAGCACCCCACAAAGCTGGCCCTTGCTCACAGGCCTTGGCGGCATAACAGGCGACGCCCTCGCTTACATAACTGTTGATCCCCTTGCAAGCCTGCTCGGCACCCAAGGTGCTTGGTTTATTGCCTTGCTCTTAACTGGCATCGCCACGCTTTACTTCATGGTCCTTGCAAGCGACCTCCACAGCCATGACCTTACCGATGCCTATGACCGTTTCATGGATTGGCGAGATGACCGGCACGAAGCCAAACTAGCCGCCCGCCAAGCGCGCCCAGACGTTGAGCCCAGCGCCTTACGTGTTGTCTATTATCAAACTTCAGACGCGGTCACCGGTTTCTTTGCAGGCCTCATAGACCGGGTGCGCAACCGCACACCCGAAGAGGGGTTCGAAGAAGGCTATGAGGAGGAGTGGACTGAAGAGGATGACGAAGACCAAACCTCTGAGCAAGAGTCTGAGCAGGCAGAAGGCATTGATGAAGAAGAAGCGCCCGCACGTAAAAGTTCATTTGGACGTCGCACCCAAAGCCCTACTGAAGAAGAACCCACCCCACGCAAGTCTCGTGCCGCACGCCGTCGTCAAGCCGCACAAGAAGCCGCAGATGCTGCAGAGGCTGAACCAGTAGAGCGCCCTAGAAACCGTGTACGTGTTTCACGGCCCGACACAAAAACAAAGCCGTCCAAACGCGCTCAAAAGGAAATCCAACCTTCCCTCAAATTTGGCAAGGATGAAGAATATGAGCTACCGCCTTTAGGCCTGCTCTCCTTACCGAAAAAACGCGACACCACTGAGGTGCTGACCGACGAGGCCCTAGAACAAAACGCCCGCCTCCTCGAGAAAGTACTCGATGACTTTGGCATTCGCGGAGAGATCATCAACGTACGCCCTGGTCCCGTTGTCACATTGTACGAGCTGGCCCCAGCCCCCGGCATTAAGTCCTCCCGCGTGATCGCTTTGGCCGATGATATTGCCCGGTCCATGTCGGCAATTTCGGCTCGGATAGCCGTCGTGCCGGGCCGCAATGTGATTGGCATTGAGCTACCCAATTCCAAACGGGAAATGGTTTTCTTCCGTGAACTGATTTCCTCAACCGAATACGAAAACACCAACACCAGCCTCAGCCTCGCCTTGGGCAAAGACATCGGTGGCAAGGCAATCATCTCCGACCTCGCCCGCATGCCACACTTGCTTATTGCGGGCACCACCGGGTCCGGTAAATCCGTCGGGATCAACACCATGATCCTCTCTTTGCTGTACCGCCTGTCACCCGACAAATGCAAACTCATCCTGATCGATCCCAAAATGCTGGAGCTATCGGTTTACGAAGGCATTCCCCATCTTCTCGCCCCCGTTGTCACCGATCCCAAAAAGGCCGTTATTGCCCTAAAATGGGTGGTGAAGGAAATGGAAGATCGCTATCGCAAAATGTCCAAATTGAGTGTGCGTAACATCGCAGGCTTCAACGACCGGGTAGAAGAAGCGATCGAGAATGATGAGGTGATCATCCGTACCGTACAGACCGGCTTCGACAAAGAAACAGGCCAAGCCATCTACGAAGAAGAAGAGATGGACCTCGAGCCCCTCCCCTTCATCGTTGTCGTGATCGATGAAATGGCTGACCTGATGATGGTGGCTGGTAAAGAGATCGAAGCGACTGTGCAACGTCTTGCCCAAATGGCGCGGGCCGCAGGCATTCACATAATCACCGCCACCCAGCGCCCTTCTGTCGATGTCATCACCGGCACAATTAAAGCCAACTTCCCCACTCGGATTTCCTTCCAAGTAACTTCAAAAATTGATAGCCGCACGATTTTGGGTGAACAAGGCGCTGAACAACTTCTTGGCCAAGGCGACATGCTTTACATGGCGGGCGGGGGACGTATTTCGCGTGTCCACGGAGCCTTTGTCTCAGACAACGAAGTCGAAAAGGTCGTCAAATTCCTCAAAAAACAAGGCATGCCTCAGTACATTCAAGACGTGACCGAGGGCGTCGAAGATGAGGAAGCCACCGGACACGGCGAGAGCAGTGCCCCCGTCGATGACCTATATGACGAGGCAGTCGCTATTGTGGGACGCGACAAGCGCGCATCCACCTCCTATATCCAACGCAAATTGCAAATCGGCTACAACCGCGCGGCCCGCATCATCGAGCAAATGGAGGAAGAAGGCGTTGTATCTGCCCCAAGCCATGCGGGTAAACGAGAAGTTCTTATCGGTGAACCCGGAGAGGGCGTAAAATATTAGCGCCCACAGCTTGTGTTCATAACCAGTTCTCTAGCCTATAGGCGAAGATAAGCTTCCCTGTTAGCTTGCCTTTAGTAGAATAGGTATTGTTCACCTAATCGACATTTTTTTGCTCTAAATGCCTTTCAATGACCAATTCTCTTCCTTTTTTAAGCCATATTGGAGCTCCATCGTGCTCACTATGACCAAATATACGACTTCCCATAGCAGCCGCCAGCGCTCCCTCGTTGCCGCCGCCATTTTCGCGATCGCCCTGTTGGTTGTCGTCTTTATAGCCGCGCCCTTTGCAGCGTCCGCACAAGCAGCAGCCCCCGCACTCACCTCAGCTCAGATTGCCGCTGTAGATCGCGTATCGGGCTATCTCAACTCGTTGCAACATATGGAAGGCGCCTTTTGGCAAAAAGGGCCCGACGGCACCATCACGGACGGGCAATTCCATCTTCGGCGCCCCGGTCGCATTCGGTTTGAATATGCAGCCCCGCAAGAACTCGTGGTCGTTGCAGACGGCACGTGGGTGATTATTAAAGAAGATGCAGATGCGACACCTCAGCGATACCCGCTCTATGCCACACCGCTCAATCTTTTACTGACTGACAACGTGAATTTACGCAAAGACGCCGAAGTCCGTAATGTGGAGCAGCTCCCCGGCACCCTGAAAATCACCCTTGCAGACCCCTCCGGCGAAGCGCCCGGAAACATCACCCTCATTTTTGACGATCCAACATTGAAACTACGTCAATGGATTGTGAACGATGCCCAAGGCTTGCAAACCATTGTCGTCTTGCAAAACACAAAAGAATGCGTGAAAGCAGACAATGCGCTCTTCGTAATGCGGGATGATTCAGGTCCACAAAAAAGGAGATGAATGTCTCCCCTCATGATTAAAATCTTCAACGGCGGCTTTTCACAAAGCCGCCTTTTCCTTGACCTGCCCCCCCAAGGTTGTGGTAGCGGTTAACATATGAGCACAAACCGACAGACCGGCCAAAACAACAGCCCGACCTCTTCTGCCCAAATTTCCAAGGGTAGACGCCCAATCGTCGCAATTCCCTGCGACATCAAAATGATGGGCCCTCATCCCTTTCATTCGGTTGGTGAAAAGTACATTCACGCCATCAATCAAGGCTCCCAATGCCTACCGTGGCTCGTACCTTCTTTGCCCAACCCAATTGAGCTCGATGACATTTTCCAACAATCAGACGGCATTTTCCTCACAGGCTCTTGGTCAAATGTGCACCCCAAACATTACGACGGCCCAGAGGCCCGTGACGGCGTTCTGCTAGACGAACAACGCGACAATCTAGCCCTGCCCCTCATCAGAGAAGCCGTTGCGCGCAGCGTGCCCCTCTTTGCAGTATGCCGAGGGTTTCAGGAAATGAATGTCGCCTATGGTGGCAGCCTGCATCAGCACATTCACGAAGTCCCTTCAGAGCCAGGCTATGCCCCGCGGTTCGATCACCGGGAAGACAAAGACGCTCCCCTTGATGTGCAATACGGACCCGCCCATTCGGTAACCTTAAAAGAAAAAGGCATATTGGCGACCCTTACCGGCACCACTGAAATTGAGGTAAACTCC
>NVSO02000153.1 GCA_002401305.2 Rhodobiaceae bacterium
CGTCGAGCATCTGGTGTACCGGCAAAATAAGTGTCGCGTTCTCTGCAATCCGCAAATTCTCCGGTGTAACAATCACGCCCTGCGTCGCCAATTTGTCGATTTCGCTGGTAAGCGCCCAAGGGTCAATCACCACCCCATTACCCAGCACAGACAAGGTGCCTGCCCGAACAATGCCAGATGGCAGAAGGGAGAGCTTATAGGTCACCCCATCAATAACCAGCGTATGGCCGGCATTATGCCCTCCTTGGAAGCGCACAACCACATCTGCACGCTCTGAGAGCCAATCAACAATCTTGCCTTTGCCTTCGTCGCCCCATTGGGACCCGACCACTGCAACATTCGCCATTTCGTCACCGATATTTTGGAGGCGCCAGCTCAAAAGAGCGCGCCAAACACAAGGAAAGCCCCATAAGGCTTTCATAACCCGGTGGGACTTTGCGCAGTTGTACTCTGTTCTGACGGATTTGCAAAGCTTAGGGTTCAGAACAAATTTATCCAAAAATTCCCGCAGGATTCAGCCAAAAACCAGACAAAAAAATGGCCCCTCTTCCAAGGGGCCATTCGACTCAGCTGCATCAACTACAAAATTGATGCAATTCACTTATGCAGAAAAATTAAGCTCTTTAGCTTGAACGACGTGCGGCAAGCCCTTCACGGCCGCCACAACAGCTTCAGGCAATGCGCTATCAACTTCGATCAGCGTGATTGCATTGCTGCCAGCACTGTCCCGACCAAGGTTGAAATTGGCGATATTCAGACCTGCATCACCCAAGATGGAGCCCAAAGCACCAATGAAGCCTGGCTTGTCTTCGTTCGTGACATAAAGCATGTGTGGAGCGAGCTCAGCTTCCATGTTAATGCCTTTAACTTGGATAACCCGAGGACGACCGTCAGAGAAGATCGTACCAGCAACTGAGCGCTCTTGACGTTCCGTTTTAACGGTCAGGCGAATGTAAGTCTCATAAGCCCCCCGCGCTTCTTCACGGGTGATTTCAGTGATTTCAATGTCACGCTGCTTAGCAAGCACAGGTGCAGACACCATGTTCACATCTGCAAGCAATGGCTTGAGAAGACCGCACAAAGCCGCATTTGTCAGCGCCTTCGTATTCAGACCAGCAACATCACCTTCATACTCAATAGTAACCGCTTCAATACCAGACTCAGTCAATTGACCGGCGAATGATCCAAGTTGGTCAGCCAATTTCACATAGGGCTCAAGCTTAGGTGCTTCTTCTGCGGAGATAGACGGCATGTTGATTGCGTTCGTAACCGCACCATCCAGAAGATAATCAGCCATCTGTTCAGCAACTTGCAAAGCCACATTTTCTTGAGCTTCAGAAGTAGAGGCGCCCAAGTGAGGTGTACAGATTACTTGTTCCATACCGAACAAAGCATTCTCTTTAGCAGGCTCAACTTCGAACACATCCAGTGCCACACCAGCAACTTTGCCGCTTTCCAGTGCCACTTTCAAATCAGCTTCAACGATCAAGCCACCGCGTGCGCAGTTGACGATCCGTACGCCGTCTTTCATTTTTGCAAATGCAGACGCATCAATGATGCCGCGTGTTTTGTCGATCAAAGGTGTGTGCAAGGTAATGAAGTCAGCACGCTTGAAGAGTTCGTCCAGCTCAACCTTCTCAACACCCATATCTTTAGCGCGCTCAGGAGTGAGGAAGGGATCAAACGCAATCACTTTCATGCGCAGGCCCAAAGCACGGTCAGCAACAATAGAACCAATGTTACCGCACCCAATGATGCCGAGTGTTTTAGCTGTAACTTCAACACCCATGAATTTTGATTTTTCCCATTTGCCTTCATGCGTTGACGCATTGGCTTGTGGAATGTCGCGCGCAACAGCCATCATCATGGAGATAGCGTGCTCAGCTGTGGTGATGGAGTTGCCGAAAGGCGTGTTCATCACAATCATGCCGCGTGCTGTTGCTGCAGGAATGTCGATGTTGTCGACACCGATACCGGCCCGGCCAATAACTTTAAGATTATCAGCAGCAGCAATAACAGCTGCAGTTGCTTTCGTTGCAGAACGCACAGCCAAACCATCATACTGACCAATGATTTTGATCAATTCGTCACGGTCAAGACCCGTGATCACATCTACTTCAACGCCGCGATCACGAAAAATCTGCGCAGCCGCTGGGCTCAATTTATCAGAGATAAGAACTTTAGGCATATCAGCCTCCTTGAGAGGGCGGACCAGGAAGGCATAAAGCCTTCCCGTCCGACATATGTTTGAAAGTCAAATAATCAAAAGGACTGGAGCGTCTATTTGGACGCTTCAGCAAATGCCCAGTCGAGCCATGGCAACAATGCGCGCATGTCAGCCAGCTCAATCGTTGCACCCGCCCAGATCCGAAGACCCGCAGGCGCATCGCGGTAAGCACCAATGTCGTAGGCAATGCCTTCGCCATCCAGAAGCGTCACGATTTTCTTAGCGAAAGCCGTTTGCTCGTCGCCAGTTAGCGCAGTGATTGCAGGGTCTACAACTTTGAGGCAAACCGATGTGTTAGAGCGCGCATTCACGTCTTCACACAAGAAGTCGACCCAAGATGTTTTCTCAACCCATTCAGCCATCAATGCCAAGTTTGCATCAGCACGGCCAACAAGGGAGGACAAACCACCAATGCTTTCAGACCATTTGAGCGCATCAAGGTAATCTTCAACAGCCAACATAGACGGCGTGTTGATAGTCTCACCTTTAAAGATGCCTTCGATCAATTTGCCACCTTTAGTAAGGCGGAAAATTTTCGGCATTGGCCAAGGCGGTGTGTAGCTTTCCAAGCGCTCTACAGCCCGTGGAGACAGGATAAGAATGCCGTGTGCAGCTTCGCCGCCCAAAACTTTCTGCCATGAGAAAGTTGTGACATCCAGTTTGCTCCAAGGAAGGTTCTGCGCGAAGGCAGCAGAGGTCGCATCACAAATGGTCAACCCTTCGCGGTCATCCGCGATCCAGTCACCATTAGGAACACGCACACCAGAGGTCGTGCCGTTCCAGGTGAAAACAACGTCATTGTTGAAATCAACTGCGCCCAAATCTGGCAGCTGCCCATAAGGCGCTTCCAATTTGCGGACATTATCAAGCTTGAGTTGTTTTACCACATCGGTAACCCAACCAGAGCCGAAGCTCTCCCAAGCCATCATGTCAACGCCGCGTGCGCCCAACAAAGACCAAAGCGCCATTTCAACAGCGCCGGTGTCCGAAGCAGCAACAATGCCGATGCGATAATCATCGGGCACACCCAATACAGAGCGTGTGCGATCAATGGCTTCGGCAAGCTTAGCTTTACCGATCTTTGCCCGGTGAGACCGGCCCAAAGCTGCATCTTCAAGATTTTTGAGTGACCAACCGGGACGCTTAGAGCATGGCCCAGAAGAGAAATGTGGATTCGACGGACGGTTGTCCGGAATAGTAGTGCTAGCTGTCATAGCTACCCTCACAGATAGAAGCCTCTCGTTGGGGAGAGGTGGCCCAAGGCCGATATAGGCCTCCCCCACGTCCGAGTCAAATAACGAAGCGGCATTCGCTCGTTTAAAATGAACAAAACCTTAGGGAAGGCACCAAATGATTTAAAAAATTGGCGTAAACTGGGGCGTTATTAGAAACCAACCTCAGCAGTCAGCTCCCTAAATTCAACGCCGCCTTAGTAGGCCATTTCGGTAAACACAGGCTCAACAGACTCATCCCACACACTATGGTAGCGGTCCAAAAGATCCTGCGCCCGACATTGACCACGCTCCAACACGTCATCAATGGCAGCTAAGAACAATGTTTCATCACCGCCCATACCGTCCATCCGCCCACGCGCTTTCAATCCAGCTCTAGATAAAGCCGCCACTTCGCGGGCGATATCCAACACTTTACGATCTCTAAACGGTGTTTGAAGAGCAGTCTTTGGCACTTGGTTACGCAAATTATCCCGCTCTTCCTCGGTCCAGTCTTTCACCAAGTCCCAGGCCGCATCCAATGTGCTGGAATCATAAAGCAGTCCCACCCAAATGGCAGGGAGGCCGCAAATCTTACCCCACAGCCCATCATCAGCGCCGCGCATTTCCAAGAATTTCTTCATCCGCACTTCAGGGAAGATAGTCGTGAGATGGTTTTCCCAATCAACGATGGTCGGCTGCTCGCCTTCAAAACCTTTCAGCTTGCCAGCCAAGAAGTCCCGGAAAGAAAGCCCCGTCACATCATGATAGATGCCGTTGCGATAGACAAAATACATCGGCACATCTAGAGCGTAATCAACATATTGCTCATAGGAGAAGCCGTCTTCAAAAACGAAGGGCAGCATGCCCGTGCGGTTATTGTCTGTATCAGTCCACACATGGGAGCGTTTGGAGAGGAAGCCATTTGGCTTACCTTCTGTAAACGGGGAATTAGCAAACATCGCTGTGATGATTGGCTGTAACGCCAGCCCAACACGGAATTTTTTCACCATGTCGGCTTCTTTGCCAAAGTCCAAATTCACTTGAACGGTACAGGAGCGATACATCATATCAAGCCCCATGGTCCCGGTTTTTTGCATATAGCGCGTCATAATACCGTAGCGCCCTTTTGGCATCTGCGGTGTTTCTTCGCGTGTCCATTTAGGAGAAAAGCCGAGGCCCAAGAAGCTAATATCAAGCTCTCTGCCCACTTCTTTCACTTGCGCTAAATGGGTGTGCACTTCAGAGCAGGTTTGGTGCAGGGTCTCAAGAGGCGCGCCTGAAAGTTCAAACTGTCCGCCCGGCTCAAGCGAAATATTAGCGAAGGAATTGTCGACGCTGGACAGGCCAATAATATTGTCGCCTTCCATCGTCGGTTGCCAGCCAAAGCGGGTCATGCCTTCCAACATCGCCCGAATACCATTGTCGCCGCCGTAAGGAACCGGCTGATGGGTGCCCACCCGAAACGGAAACTTCTCGTGTTCAGTACCAATACGCCACGCCGACGCATCCGGCTTTTCACCAGATTGTAGATACGCGACAAGCTCATCGCGTCCACTGACGGTGTTTTCACCCTTCACGAGAGTACTCATGTTTCTGCCCTTCATCTTCCGATTTACCTAAGCCCAAAGCGCAGCAACATGCTCGCAGCTTCAGCGCTTGGCTCGGTTCGGATCATTATTTTTAAGTGCAATACCCAGCACAATCAACCTGATGTAGGAGGCCTGTCGAGTAGGTACAAGGTCTTAAAACGAAACCCACACAAATTGAACGGATATTTCCACGTCACCTGCCAATAAGCCTAGCTTTTCCGCCAATCTCCCAGCACCAATTGAACAACGCTGAGCGCTGCAACGGCTGCCGTATCCGCCCGCATGATTCGCGGCCCCAGCGAAAGAGCGATCGTATCGTCTCGCCGCAGCAAGCGCTCTCGCTCACTAGGATCAAAACCACCCTCAGGCCCGATCAGAACCGCCAGAGGCTCATTGGCATCTTTCAGCGCTTGCAAACTCTCCAATGCAGAACCCGGCTCAGCCGATTCATCACAGAAAATAATACGGCGCCCCGGTGCCATCTCCGCCCAGCGGTCCAGCACAACATCTAATTTTAGAGTGGGCTCAAGGGTCGGCACGCTCACCAATCCACATTGCTCAGCGGCTTCCACCAAATTGGCGCTCAGCCGGTCTTCATTCACCCGCGACACCATCGTGCGGCGCGTAATAACCGGCATCACTTTGCCAGCGCCCATTTCGGCCGCCTTCTGCACCATGTAGTCCAAGCGTGAGCGCTTAATCGGTGCAAACAAAAGCCAAATATCAGGAAGCGGGTGATGCGGACGCGTGTGCTCCACAACACTCAGCGTCAAACTCTTTTTGCCAAGCAAACTCACTCCCGCACGCCATTCCCCGTCAATGCCGTTGAACAACAGTACGCTCTCACCAACTTTCAGGCGCATCACGTGGATAAGGTAGTGGCTCTGGTTTTTGTCGGGCTCATAGGCCGCATCCAGCGCAAGCGGTGCATCGACAAACAATCGACACCGACCAGTTCCGCAATGGTCAGGCCCTTCATTGTCTCGTTTTGCCATAGCCTCACCTCGTTTTGAGCACGTCGCATCCCGGCAACATTTCATCAATGGGTACGTTCATTTTTCAGGCTATGCTATAGCCAACAACGCGATAAGCAGCAATTCTATAAATGCGATAGTAAAATCAACAAAAGAGATCCGTATGAGCGCTCAGCCTCCCCTTCCCAAAAACGGCCAAGTCGTGGATGCAACGCCCGGAAACTGGGTGGATCGCTGGGCACCAAAATCAACGCGCCCCTATTTACGCCTTGCACGCGCTGACCGCCCCATTGGCTCTTGGCTTCTATTTTGGCCAAGCGCATGGGCCATCGCCTTTGCCGCCACCCAATATCGCCACCTCCCCGTAACGCCAACATGGCCTTGGCTGGGCATGGAGGCTTACCCGCTACCAGACCTTTGGCTCCTCTGCCTCTTTTTGGTCGGGTCATTTGTCATGCGCGGCGCGGGTTGCACGGTCAACGATATTGCCGACCGCAATTTCGACGCACAGGTAGAACGGTCCCGGTCCCGCCCCCTCCCCTCTGGGCAAGTGTCTGTAACTCAGGCTTTCATCTTTCTGGGCCTTCAGTGCCTCGTCGGGCTGGTCATCCTGCTCAATCTCAACACCTATTCGATTTGGCTGGGAGCCGCTTCGTTGCTACCCATTGCCATCTATCCCTTTATGAAACGCATCACCAATTGGCCCCAAGCGGTTCTGGGCCTCACCTTCAATTGGGGCGCACTGCTAGGTTGGACTGCGGTGACAGGCTCTCTCGCCTTGCCGCCTCTTATTCTGTATTGCGGTGCGATATTTTGGACAATTGGCTACGACACGATCTACGCTCATCAAGACAAAACCGATGACGCCGCCCTTGGCCTCAAATCCAGCGCGCTAAAGCTGGGTGAAAAAACCAAGCCTGCTCTCATTGTCTTC
>NVSO02000154.1 GCA_002401305.2 Rhodobiaceae bacterium
ATATGGACTTCCCACTGAGCGAGAACAATGGGGCGACCACCGTTTTGTTGGGTTTTGTGGGGCCGCTGCTGAAACAGAATTGGCTCGCTGGTCCAATCACGTTACCCGAAATGTCCCAACAACCTTGCGGTGTTCGTCAGTGGAAGACCAATTACGCACGGTGCAAGCCGGTTTGGGTATCACTGTTTTGACCTGCAATATTGGCGACGTCCACGACGATTTGGTGAGGGTTTCTCCCGAAAAATTGTTCAGCTCCACCGACCTCTGGCTCTTGGCCCATCCAGATTTGCGCGATACCCAACCCGTGAAGTCCGTATTTGATTTCATTGCTGCCCAAGCAAAGATCGATAGGGAACAGCTACTTGGAAAGCCGCCTGAGTTAGCCTGACCGAATATGTTCAGTCGCCGCGACAACAATGAACATTCCCTTCTGGGCGAACTGCCCTATATTCGCCCCAGCAAAATCTAAAAAGTAAAATCTAATCAAACTCAGGAGGCATTCATGGCATTACCAGCTGTGCTCGAAGGAAAATTGGAACTGCCCGTTATTGGTTCCCCATTGTTTATTGTGTCGGGCCCGGAATTGGTGATTGCACAGTGTAAAGCCGGGATCGTTGGATCTTTCCCAGCCTTGAATGCACGCCCTGCACATGTGCTTGGTGAGTGGATTGAGCGTATTAAAACTGAGCTGGCTGAATACCAAGCTGCCAACCCAGACAAAAAAGTTGCCCCCTTCGCGGTCAACCAAATTTGCCACGCCTCCAATGATCGTCTCGAAGCAGACATGGCGATGTGCGTAAAGCACGAAGTGCCAATTATCATCACATCATTGCGCCCCCCTGAGTCTTTGGTTAAAGCCGCTCATTCATATGGCGGCGTTGTGTACCACGACGTGATCAATGTGAGACACGCCAAAAAAGCCGCTGAACAAGGCGTTGATGGCTTGATCTTGGTATGTGCAGGTGCTGGTGGCCATGCGGGTACTTTGTCTCCTTTCGCATTGGTACGTGAAGTTAAAGAATGGTTCGACGGCACTATTTTGCTGTCCGGCTCATTGGCAGACGGCAACGGCATCGCATCTGCTTTGGCAGCGGGCGCTGACTTGGCCTATATGGGCACACGCTTTATTGCGACAGCTGAAGCCAATGCGGATCCGGAGTACAAACAATCTCTGGTTGATTATGCCGCCAAAGACATCATTTATTCCAACCTGTTCACAGGCATCCACGGCAACTATTTGGCACCGTCTGTTAAAGCCGCGGGCATGGACCCTGAAAACTTGCCAGCATCTAACAAAGACGCGATGAACTTTGGTTCTGGTGGCAACACCAAATCCAAAGCCTGGAAAGACATCTGGGGCGCTGGCCAAGGTTTGGGCTCCATCAAAGATTCTCCGTCCGTGGCAGAACTTGTGTCCCGCATGAGCGATGAGTTCAAAAAAGCGATTGCCGATACAAATGCAAAATCGGCTCAATATCTTTAAAATTGCTCAGGTTCCTGCGCCCTATTTGACGTAGGGACCCGAAAGCCTTATTCGATACCTGCGGTTCTATGGACCGCAGGTATTTTTTTGGAGAAAATCATGGCAGAGATAAGCAACCCAAAGCTGGCGTCTTTCAACTGGGAAGACCCCCTTCACCTAACCGATCAGCTCACCGAAGAAGAGCGGCTGGTGATGGAAGCCGCGCGTAACTTCTCTCAAGATCGCCTGATGCCGCGGATCATTGAAGCCAACCGCCATGAAATTTTCCATCGTGAAATCATGAATGAAATGGGCGAGCAAGGTCTGCTTGGCCTGACCCTTCCCGAAAAATACGGCTGCGCAGGCCTCAACTACACCTCCTACGGTTTGGTTGCGCGTGAAGTAGAACGTGTCGACAGCGGCTATCGCTCCGCCATGAGCGTGCAATCCTCTCTCGTCATGCACCCGATTTATGCGTACGGCAGCGAAAGCCAGCGGGAGAAGTTTTTGCCAAAATTGGCCAGCGGTGAATTTGTTGGTTGCTTTGGTTTGACAGAACCTGACCACGGTTCCGATCCCGGTTCCATGGTGACACGCGCGGAAACAGTTGACGGCGGCTTCACCCTGAATGGCGCAAAAATGTGGATTACAAATTCACCGATTGCAGACATTGCGGTGGTCTGGGCCAAGTTGAAAGACGAAGAAACCGGCAAGGATGACATTCGCGGCTTCATCGTGGAGCGCGACTTTGAGGGCTTCTCCACACCTAAGATTGAGGGAAAGTTTTCTTTGCGCGCCTCTGTCACGGGTGAAATCGTTCTGGAAAATGTCTTCGTTCCAGACGCCAACATATTGCCAAATGTGAAGGGCCTCGCCGGACCCTTTGGATGTTTGAACAAAGCCCGCTTTGGCATTAGCTGGGGCGCATTGGGGGCGGCGGAATTCTGCTGGCACCAAGCTCGCCAATACACATTGGACCGCAAACAATTTGGTCGTCCATTGGCTGCAAACCAATTGATACAAAAGAAACTCGCCGACATGCAAACCGAAATCACATTGGGCTTGCACGGCTGCCTCGCGTTGAGCCGGTTGATGGATGAAGACATCGCACCACCTGAAGCAATCTCGTTGATGAAACGCAACAACTGCGGCAAAGCGCTCGACATCGCACGGGTTGCCCGCGACATGCACGGCGGCAACGGCGTGTCTGATGAGTATCACGTGATCCGCCATATGATGAACTTGGAAGCAGTGAAGACCTATGAAGGCACCCATGATGTGCACGCGCTGATTTTGGGCCGTGCTCAAACGGGCATCCAAGCCTTCGTTTAACCGATCGCTACACTCATAAGCCGCCTGCCAACCTTCATATCATGAGGCAAGGTAGGCGGTTTTTGTTTGCCTGTACGGTGATCTAAACGGGGAGAGCGTTTGCTTCTTCCATATCAAGGGTGGCCGCCGCAATCTCGCGTGCGGCTTCCTGCATTCGAGGCAGATAGAGTACGGCGGCTTCTTCTGCTGACATGGCGGAGAGGTAGTGGCGTATGGAAAAGGTCGCGCGCACTTGTCCCTCAACGATAACCGGGACGGCCATGCCACTAAGACGCATAGCACCAACTTTGAGGTTATTGGCATAGCCGCGCGCGACGATAGTCGATAATAATTTATGCACATAGCGTGGATCTCGCGCGAGCAGGTCCGCTGCTGCGTCAGATTGTTGCAACATTCGAAGCAACATGGAGCGCTCTTCTTCCGAA
>NVSO02000155.1 GCA_002401305.2 Rhodobiaceae bacterium
CTTAACTTGCGGCGTCGTCTCATTGTCAGCGGTATTCGGGACAAGGTCAGCGCGAGGGGTGGGGAACATGATGTTTCCTTAAAATCTAGGGGGTCGAAAATCTATTGCACTGATACTGCACACAGAACACGAAAGTTCAATTGCGAAGCGTCAGTCTGTCGTCAGATATTTCAAAGGAGGAGAGGCGCCGCAAATAGGTCATACCCAGCAGAGAACTTTTAAGCCCCTCATTGAGCACAACCGCACGCACGTCTGGGATGAGAATGGACCCGATTTGGATGGAGGGCAGGATCACGGGAGCGCCAAAAACGACACCATTGGCGGTATTAAACTGACGTGTAAAGGAAAGCTGTGAGCGATCAATGCCCAGCCGGGCCGCGTCAGACAACGTCAAAGATACAGTTGAAGCGCCCGTATCGACCAGAAACCGAATATGGGTGTTTTTGCCAGAACCATTCGTCCTCGGGCCGTGAACCAGTGCATCCACTGAAAAATGCCCCAATCGATCGGCGGGCAAACTCACAACGCCATATGATTCTTCATGGGCGGAGGTGGGCATCAGTTCTCCGCCAACGCGCTTGCCAAATGTGTCGAAATAATCGCGGTAAGAATATCCGATAACCAGCACCATAAAAATGGCAATCCAAGCGAGAGCTTGTTTAAGCGCGACAGTGACGCTGCCGCGATAGGCAAACAAACGCCCACCACCGATCGCTGCAAGCAGGATCGACAGGTAAATAAAGCGCATAAGATTGTCGGTAGAATCTAGCGCGCCGGGATAATAGTTAAATAGATAGATTAGAAGAGCCGTGAGGCTACCAATTACTAACCCTACTAAAAGCCATGGATTGTTTCTCATTGGTCAAGACTGTAGTATGGAGAAATTATAGAAACATGAAAAACCAACGTTGTTCTCCCGGTTTTGGGCGGCACCTTGCAAAATGTTGGTGACAGTATTATTTACATCATGCCCTGTGTGTTCATTTAATACCACACAAATACCGTGCAAATAGGATGATCTGTGACTGGTTCCGACCCCAAAAACAGGCCTGTCGCCGCCAATGATCAGGCTGGTGATACCGCTGCCGATGAAAAAGTTGTTCATTGGGGCAATGCGCTTCCGCGCGCGCTGCCAAAGGGGTTGCGCAGCCTAAACTTGCCTGAATTTGAGGCTGGGTGGGTCTGGCTGGTGGGAGCAGGTCCCGGCGATCCGGGTCTTTTGACGCTCCATGCAGTCAATGCAATGCAGCAGGCCGATGTTGTTGTCTATGACGCGCTGGTCGGTGAAGAGATTTTGGGGTTGGCCCGCGAAGACGCCGAAATGATTTACGCAGGCAAACGGGGCGGTAAACCGAGCCCGAAACAACGCGACATTTCAGCCCGTTTGGTGGAGCACGCTAAATTGGGCAAACGGGTGCTGCGCCTAAAAGGCGGCGACCCCTTTGTGTTTGGTCGGGGCGGCGAAGAGGCCTTGGCCCTTGTAGATGCAGGTATTCACTTCCGCGTTGTGCCCGGCATTACGGCAGGCATTGGCGGCCTAAGCTATGCAGGCATTCCAGCCACGCACCGCGACACCAACCATGCCGTGACCTTCGTGACAGGCCATATGGCGGGCGGTAATGTGCCGGAGAACTTAGATTGGACGGCCATCGCGCAAGGCTCACCAACAATTGTTGCTTACATGGCGTTGTCCCACCTGCCCCAAATCACTCAACTATTTTTGGAAGCGGGGCGCCCACCGTCACAACCAGTGGCGCTAGTGCGCAATGCAAGCTTGCCCGATCAAACGGTGCTGGAAACCACCCTGCAAGACGCTGTAAAAGACGTGGCGGCCGCCGGGTTCACCGCACCTGCCATCATTGTGTTTGGGGATGTTGTGCGGATGAGAGCCGGTCTAGACTGGATGGGTGCTTTGGAGGGCCGCATATTAAATGCTGACCCGCTAGGCCTAAAAACCCAAGACGAAGACTCCGCCTAAACCAGAGCCCTATCAACGATTTATGGCTGACGCCCAGCTAGTTTTGCTTTGTTAGCTTCAAGGCGAGCTGGTAAAGCGCCCATGATTTCACGCCGTTCCTCATCGGAATAGCCCGTCCAGCTAGCAATCTCTTTCAGCGTACGGCCACAGCTTACGCAATTATTGGTCATGCCACTCACCCCGCATTTGCTCAGGCAGGGGCTTTCGATGGTCAGAAGGGGAGAGGATGTGTTGGTCATGCTTTTTCTAATACCATAAAAACAGCGGTAAGGAAGGCTACTTCACTTATCAACTCAATAGTGAGGACATCATAGGGGCGATAGGTGCCGCGTGCTGCCGTGACGACAAAGCCCATGATAATGAGGGCAGCGCACGCCGCTGCAATCGCGAACGTTGCCAACAAGGCAGGCAACGTTAAAAAGCAAATGATGCCGGTGAAAATAAGCCCCTGAATAACCGTCGTCTCTCGGGGGCGCACATCATGATCGGTATCGACCCCTTCAATAGGCACAAAGTGGCGAAACAAAAGCCCCGCAACCCCCGCCATTGCTTGGGAGGCGATCAGCGCAAGCAGCACCATGCCCGCGTCACTGGCTGTGCCAATGCCCGCAATAAGGCCAACCTGCACAATCAACAAAAGCACCAGCGCGGTGGCACCCGACGGCATGGGAGAGTGAGATCTTTCATTCGCTGATCGGCGCGCGAGACGGTTGACGGTTTCGACTAAACCGTCTTCACGGGCAGCTCCTTGGGTCAAAATCATAACGCCGACCGCTAAGGCCGCACATACGAGTTCGGGCAAGTCAGCTGCCGCCAGAAGCAAAAAGGCCATGCCGCCAAGCAATCCGATAACGGCACCCACCAAGGGAAGGGCGCGATCACGTCTCAAGTCTACGGGGCGTAACGGCGCGGTGGCCGGATCAGGAACAGGTTGGTCTACCGGCATGCCCGCAAGTTGAGTTCTAGCGCCCAAAACAGCAATAAAATCTGAGGAAAGTTCAGTTGGGTTGATCTCGCGCCAATTGTCGCGAGGAGGTAAAACTGGGTCCGGGGTTTCCTTATTTGAAGGCCATACCGGGTCTACGTGAGGCCCATCAGAGGGTTTGTCGTCCCCTGTATTGAAAGATTTAGCCACTTTTTTGCCAACCCTTTCTCGAACACAAGGCGTTTTGCGCGCTTGCGTCGCTTCCTACCAAAAGATATAGGAGAGCGACCGATACGGCCATGCTCTCTTGCGCCTTGTGCAATATGATCATTGGCACTCAATATACACCTATTTTCGCGCATTAATATGACGCAAACACGCGTCAATGACGCAAAACCTGCCGATTTGCATTTTGTTCAGTGCCTTCGAGCGCCTTATACGGGCGACCTTCGAAATGCTTGGCAGGCTAGATATCGAAAGCAACACCATGACCCGTGCAGCCACTGGCCTTCCCTTTGACGACATTCGCAATTTATTGGAAGGCTTGCCGCATCCCGATACGGACGCGGTGGATCAGCTACAAGAACATATAGCAAGCCTAGCAGTAGTGCCCGGTGGCTTAGGAGATATGGTCGAGCATGCGCAATGGGTGGCCGCGTGGCAGGGGGAGGCAAAGCCACAAATTGCACAACCTCTCATCGCAGTTTTCGCAGCAACTCAAGGCATTGCGACGCGCCAAACACCTCGCGACGTGTTGATCAAAGAAGCACGGACCCAGCTAGAATTGATGGCGGCAGGCGGTGCCCCGGTCAATCAAATTGCCCATGAATGTGGGGCCGGCCTCAAAGTATTCGACTTGGCCTTGGATATGCCAACGCCCGATATTTGCGAAGAAGACGCATTGGACGAGGCGGCTTGTGCAGCGACCATGGCCTTCGGCATGGAAGCCATTGCCGGTGGAGCAGACATATTATGTGTGTCTGATGCAGGCGTGGGCACCGAAGCAACAGCAAGCGCTTTGGCCATGAAGCTCTTTGGCGGTGAGGCCAAAGACTGGGCCGAAGACCCCGCCGTTCAAGCCGACATTCAACGGGCAATGGAGCGCCATGAAAACACGCCGGAGGATTTGCTGGAAGTCCTGCGCCGCATTGCGGGACGCGATATAGCGGCAATGGTAGGGGCTATATTAGCGGCTCGCTATCAACATATTCCGGTTCTGCTCGATGGCTTTGGCAGCACAGTCGCTGCGGCTCTTCTGTTCAAAATCAACCCCAATACGGTGGCACATTGCATGGCGACTCACAGCGCGCACGCAGCTCATGACAGATTATTGGAAAAAATCGGCAAAAAACCTTTGCTAGGGTGGGGTATTCGCCAAGCCCAAGGCACTGGTGCCGCATTGGCCATTGGCTTGTTGAAATCCTCTTTAGCTGCAGTCAGCGGTACAGCGCGCCGGGATCAGCTCTCCTAATGGGTTAGATTTTGTGGTCGATTTCTCTATATTGACGTAGCGGAAGCATGGAATTTCCGTGGGGTGAGGGGGAGTGCGCGGGAGGAGAGCTTCTTTCTGAGCTTGCCAACTGACAGCTTGTCATTATTATCCCCCCAAATATTTCGACGGTGCTTCAGGCTGTGTTTTTTCAAACAGAGCTGTATGATGCGCCCGAAGACTCAACACAAGCTGTTGGGAAGCCGGATCGATAGTCGGTCTGTTTCCAATGGTTTGCAAAGACAAACAAGCCGAGCCCAAAGCTTGGTTATGAGCAAATTGAGAGAGGATGTTCACATGGATATGAGCTTTTCGTCAGAAGATCTGGCGTTCCGCGACGAAGTTCGCGCGTTCATTGAAGAAAAATTCCCCCGCGAAATTGCCAGTAAGCGCAGCCGCGGTGATATGAGCAAAGAAGACATTCTTGCTTGGCACCGTATTTTGCACGACAAAGGGTGGGTAACTCCAAGCTGGCCGGAAGAATATGGTGGCGCTGGTTGGACCATTACGCAGCGCTTCATTTGGAATGAAGAATGTGCGCGTGCTGAAACCACACCGCTCCTACCATTCGGCCTCTCCATGGTTGGCCCTGTGATCTATTCCTTCGGGAACGAAGAGCAAAAAGCCCGGTTCTTGCCTGGCATTCGCTCTGGTGATGACTGGTGGTGCCAAGGGTATTCTGAGCCAGGTGCTGGTTCTGATTTGGCCTCTTTGCGTACGAAAGCTGAGCGCGTTGGCGATGAATACGTCGTAAACGGTTCTAAAACTTGGACAACCTTGGCGCAGTTTGCTGACTGGATGTTCTGCTTGGTCCGCACCGATTCCACTGTGAAGCAACAAGCGGGTATTTCCTTCTTGCTGATTGACATGAAAACACCCGGTATCACAGTTCGCCCGATCATCACGATGGATGGCGCGCATGAAGTGAACGAAGTTTTCTTGGATAACGTGCGTGTTCCAGCTGAAAACCTCATCGGTGAAGAAAACAAAGGTTGGACCTACGCCAAATTCCTGCTCGGTAACGAACGTTCAGGCATTGCTGGTGTGGCACGCTCGAAAAAAGCTATCGAACGTCTTAAAGGCATCGCCAAAGCGGAACTCATGGACGGACAACCTTTGCTGGATGACGAAGAGTTTTCGCGCAAAATCGCTGAAGTTGAAATCGACCTTGCGGCGTTAGAAATAACAGAGCTACGGACATTGGCAGCTGAAAGTCGCGGTAAGGGCCCTGGTCCAGAATCATCAATTCTCAAAGTAAAGGGAACTGAGGTTCAACAACGCATTACAGAGCTGACAATGGAAGCTGTTGGAAATTACGCCTTCGTATATTCCCCGCACGGACATGAGCAGCCAGGTAACAACTTTGTACCGGGCCCCGACTATTCTATCGGTGCGTCGCAAAATTACTTTAATATGCGCAAAACATCGATTTATGGCGGTTCGAACGAAATTCAGCACAACATTATTGCCAAAATGGTGCTTGGGCTCTAACACATACACATACGAAATTAAGGGAGCCCTTTAAGGCGCCCGCTGGCCCACCTCGCAAAGAGGTGTGGTTGGTTCAAGATTTTTAGAAAAGCAGGGAAGAGAACACGATGGACTTTTCGTTTACCGAGGAGCAAACCTTACTCCGCAATATGGTGCAGGGCTTCCTACAGGACAAATACGACTTCGAAACTCGCCGTAAAATTGTTGCGAGTGATGAAGGCTGGAGCAAAGATTTCTGGCAGGAATGGGCTGAACTCGGCCTCTTGGCAGCACCTTTCTCCGAAGAGCAAGGCGGCATGGGCGGCGGCGCAATCGACACCATGGTCATCATGGAAGAATTCGGTCGCGCACTCGTTATTGAGCCTTACATGGAAACTGTAGTGCTTGCTGGCGGCTTCTTGCGTGAAGGCGCATCGGCGGCTCAACAAGCAGCACATATTCCAGGCATCGTTTCTGGTGAAAACGTATGGGCAGTAGCCTATGCAGAGCCACAAGGCCGCTACAATCTAGCTGACTTGGTTACCACAGCTAAAGCTGATGGCGATGGCTTCGTTCTCAATGGCTACAAAGCTGTTGTGCTTGCCGGCCCATGGGCAGACAAATTGATCGTGACCGCGCGGACCTCTGGTGGTCAACGTGACAGTGACGGCGTGTCAGTATTTATTGTTGATAAAAGTGCAGCTGGTGTTTCAGCGCGTGATTATCCAACAGTAGACGGACGCCGCGCATCTGAAATCACTTTCGAAAACGTCAAACTTGGCGCAGACGCATTGATCGGCGAAGTTGGCAAAGGTTTGCCACTTGTTGAAAAAGTGATCGACCAAGGCATTGGCGCTTTGTGTGCTGAAGCTGTTGGCGGCATGAAAGAACTGAACGACGCGACTGTTGAGTATTGCAAAACACGTAAACAGTTCGGCGTGCCAATCGGCAAGTTCCAAGTTCTGCAACACCGCATGGTTGATATGTTCATGGC
>NVSO02000156.1 GCA_002401305.2 Rhodobiaceae bacterium
AATCGCCCACTTTGAAATTCTCATTGTTGGATTTCAAAACTTGGCCAACAGCGCCGCCTTCAAGGGCCGCGCCAATTTGGAACGGAGGAACATAGCTCTCGCGGTCCATCATCCGTCCACGCATATAGGGGTCAACTGACATCCAAATGTTGCGCACGAGGAATTCTCCTGCACCAGGTTCCCCCAGCTCAGTTGTACCGACTTGAAAGTCGCTTTCCTTTGGTTCGCCATTTGGACGAGCCGCCAATTGAATTTCTCTACTTGTGTAAGACATTGTGTCTCCTGTTTTTTTGGTTGGTAATTCGGAATTCTTTTTTGAGCCAAAAAGCGTGCTGAACAGTCCCATTAGACCCTCACCATCCGCTTGCCACGGTTTTCACCCGCGAGCAGTCCGATGAGTGCCGCTGGTGTGTTCTCTAGCCCGTCAATAATATCTTCTTGAACTTTGATCTAGCCTTCAGCGACCCATTTCACAAGCTCAGCCGTCGCGGCCTCACGCTTGTCATAAAAGTCACTGACGATAAATCCCTGAACCCGCAGGCGTTTGGTAACGATGAGTCCGGGAATGCCACGTGGACCATGTTTAGGTGCATCGCCGTCATATTGAGAAACAGCACCGCAGCATGCAATCCGTCCCATATTGTTCATGCGGAAGAGAGCAGCTTCCAAGATGTCACCGCCAACATTGTCGAAGTAAACATCAATGCCTTCTGGACACGCAGCTTTAAGAGCTTTGTGAACCGGCTCATTTTTGTAATCAACAGCCGCGTCAAAGCCCAACTCATCGACGAGCCATTTGCATTTTTCAGCACCACCCGCGATCCCAACAACCCGGCATCCTTTAAGTTTGGCGATTTGGCCGACGATTGACCCAACAGACCCAGCCGCGGCCGACACCACAATTGTTTCGCCAGCTTTTGGTTGGCCAACTTCTAACAAGCCAAAATAGGCTGTGAGACCCGCAATGCCATAAACGCTGATAAGATAGGAAAGCGGCTCAAGGCGCGGCACGCTGTTAAGATTTTTGGCGGGAAGGGCGATGTATTCTTGCCATCCAGTATCCGCGAATACCAAGTCGCCAACAGCAAAACCTTCGGCCTTGCTCTCAATCACCTCGGCAAGCCCGCCGCCAGCCATCACTTGGCCTGATTCTAAGGCATCCCGGTATGTGGCGCCTTGCATCCAAGCTCTATTGGCCGCATCCAACGAAATAAGGATGGTTTTGAGCAAAACCTCTCCTGCCGAAATTGAGGGCATTGGCGCTTCTGCGAGCTTAAAGTGCGTCGGGGACAGCTTACCCTTGGGTAATTCAACCAGTTGAATCTGACGATTAATCCCAGCCATTATCATCTCCTCCAGATGTTTAATATCGATGGCAAGGAAGATAGTCTGAAAAACGTCGGGGAACAGCAAATTTGTCGCATTTCACGTGGATGTTATGTCAACTTAGCTGTGCAAGTTTGAACAATGGGAGAAATGCGCTCTTCCTATTGTGGAGAACGGCTAGGCGGGCTAGAAATGCCTCCCCAATTCAACTCTAAGGTCTTGTTTCATAGGCGATTCTAATCAGCATGATTGATACGTTAAAAATAGCATTGGCCCAATTGAACCCCGTTGTGGGGGATATTGCTGGCAATATTGAGAAAGCCCGGACCGCGCGCAAAGTCGCTGCGGAGCAGGGCGCGGACTTGATTGTCTTTCCTGAATTGTTCTTGGTGGGCTATCCCCCCGAAGATTTGGTGCTCAAGCCTGCGTTTTTGCGAGCTGCAGAAGAAGCGCTCGACACGTTGGCTGCAGAAACGGCTGATGGCGGTCCCGCATTGCTCATTGGCGCTCCTTTGATGCAAGAGGGAAAACGCCTCAATGCGGTTGTTCTTTTGGACGAGGGCAAACGGGTGGCGACCCGCTATAAGGTCTTCCTCCCCAATTACGGGGTATTCGACGAGCCACGCGTTTTTGATTCTGGCCCCTTGCCGGGACCAATCAATTTCAGAGGCGTGCGCATCGGCGTACCAATCTGTGAAGATATTTGGTCTTCAGACGTTATTGAATGTCTTGAAGAGAGTGGCGCTGAAATGTTGCTCGTGCCCAATGGCTCACCTTTTGCCTTGGGAAAATTTGACGTGCGTGTCCAACATTGTGTTGCCCGCATCAAAGAAAGCGGATTGCCACTGGCCTATGTCAACCAAATCGGTGGACAGGACGAACTGGTATTTGATGGCGGCTCCTTTGTTCTAAATGCCAATGCGGAACTAGCCGTGCAAATGCCAGCTTGGCGCGAAGAAATCACGCTCACTCGATGGGCCCGTGGGTCTGATGGCACATGGTCGTGTGAACGTGGCGTACAGCATGCCTTGGTGGAAGAGGGGCTTGCCTCGATCTACCAAGCAGTGACGCTTGGCTTGCGTGACTATGTTGAAAAAAACAGATTTCCCGGCATTGTGTTGGGATTGTCCGGCGGAATTGACAGCGCCCTATGCGCGGCCATTGCTGTGGATGCCCTGGGTCCAGAGCGGGTCCATTGCATCATGTTGCCGTATAAATATACCAGTGCAGACAGCCTCACCGATGCAGATGAATGTGCTGAATTGCTGGGCGTAAAGTACGAAACCATCCCGATCCAAAAGCCTGTCGAGGGTTTTTTGGAGACATTGGGGGACATGTTTGCAGGCACCGAAGCCGACACCACAGAAGAAAATATTCAATCGCGCACACGTGGTGTTATCTTGATGGCGGTGTCCAATAAGTTCGGCTCGATGGTTGTGACCACTGGCAATAAGTCCGAGGTTTCCATTGGCTATGCCACGTTGTATGGCGATATGAATGGCGGCTTTAATCCGATCAAAGATCTTTATAAGATGCAGGTCTTTGCATTGTCGCAGTGGCGTAATGAAAACCACCCGACAGGCGTCAAGGGCCCTGCTGGCGAAGTGATCCCTACCAACATCATCACCAAACCACCAAGCGCTGAATTGAGAGAAGACCAGACTGACCAAGATAACCTCCCTCCTTACGAGGTGCTGGACGATATCTTGGAATGTCTGGTTGAAAAGGAAATGGCCGTAAGCGAGATTGTCGCTAGAGGTCACGAAGAAGAGGTCGTGCGCCGCATTCAGCACCTCCTCTATATTGCAGAATACAAACGTCGTCAGGCGGCCCCCGGTGTGAAAATCGGCGAACGCAATTTTGGCCGCGACCGACGTTATCCCATTACCAACGGCTTTCGAGACGTAACCTAGGAATACCCATGACTGTCACTGTTCGCTTTGCACCCAGCCCCACAGGTCAACTTCACGTCGGCAACTACCGTGCTGCGCTTTTCAACTGGCTCTATGCAAAGAAGCATGGCGGTAAATTCATTCTGCGTCTTGATGATACGGATTTGGAACGCTCCACCCAAGAATATGCAGACGGCATCAAAGCTGATTTGGCGTGGGCAGGCTTGCCGCATGACGAATTGTTCCGTCAGTCCGACCGCTTTGATCGCTATGACCTTGCGACCGAAAAACTGAAGGAAATGGGCCTTCTATACGCATGTTACGAAACGGCAGATGAATTGGATCTCAAGCGTAAGCGCCTGCAAGCTCGCGGCCTGCCACCTGTCTATGACCGCGCAGGCAAAGCCTTGACGCAGGAAGAACGGACAGCGCTTGAAGCCGAGGGACGTAAGCCCCACTGGCGTTTTCTTCTGGATCCGCAAATGGTGGAATGGGAAGATGTGATCAAGGGTCACACGCGTGCCGATCCTAAGTCCTTGTCGGACCCTATTTTGATCCGTGATGATGGCAGCTATCTCTACACCCTCCCAAGCGTGGTGGATGATATTGAGATGGGCATCACTCTGGTGATACGAGGAGATGACCACACCACGAATACGGGTGCCCAAATTCAAATCTTCAAGGCACTGGGCGCAACACTCCCACAATTCGGGCATTATTCTTTGTTGGTTGATGCTGAGGGCAAACCTCTCTCCAAACGTCTGCGCGGTGAACTGTCACTTGAAGCCATTCGGGAAAAAGGTTTCGAACCACTCACACTTGCAGCCCAATTGGCGCGTCTGGGCACGTCCCATGCGCCCGAAGCTATGCTGAGCATGGACGAGATCGTCGACGATTTTAAACTTGATGCGTTTGGTGTCAGTCAAGTGCGCTTTGACCTGAAAGATTTGGAACGGCTGAACGCCAGTCTCATGCATCTAACGCCCTTCGAGACGGTGAAGGACCGCCTTGCGGAGCGGGGTATCACAGATGAAAACTTCTGGAATACTGTGCGTGCGAACCTAACTTTGTTCGACGGCGTTGCAGAATGGTGGCACATCATTCATGGGCCTGTAGAGCCTGTGATTGAAGACGAAGATGCCGAAATGATTGAGCAAGCCGCCGCATTGTTGCCTGCTGAGCCGTGGGACCTTGAAACATGGAAAACTTGGACAACGGAAGTGAAGAGTGCGACGGGTCGAAAAGGGCGGGGTCTCTTTATGCCGCTTCGCAAAGCGTTGACCGGACTTCATCATGGACCTGAGCTGGCAAACCTGTTACCTCTTATTGGTCGGGAGCGCGTACTTGTACGATTAACCGGCGCAAGAGATTGAAAAGGCTGATATATTCAGCTTTTGACAAGTGATTGGAACGGCAAATGGCACTCGCGACACGTGCGATTATTATTAAGGGTATGATTACCTGGGGCTCATAAAAGCCGCTGCCGTTCGCACTTGCCTAACTTCCCAAAAGAAAAAAGCAACCGATCGGCGCGATAGCTCCGACCTGCCCGCCATGCACGGCGTCACGGTCTGATAATTGTCGAACGAAGTGTTGCGATCTGTCTTGAAAATTCAAGAGCGGAAAAGTTAGGTTGAGACTATGAGCAAGCAAACCAAAAAAGAGCGTCTATACCTGTTTGACACCACTTTGCGCGACGGGGCGCAAACCCAAGGTGTGGACTTCAGCGTGGAAGACAAGAAGCTTATTGCGGGCTTGCTTGACGACATCGGCATTGACTATATCGAGGGGGGCTACCCCGGTGCCAACCCAACCGACACAAGTTTCTTCAGTGAAAAGCCAAACTTCAAAAATGCGACCTTTACCGCCTTCGGCATGACGAAGCGGGCAGGGCGCAGTGCTGACAATGATCCCGGTCTTGCCATGATCTTAGATAGCGAAGCCGATGCTATTTGTCTGGTCGCTAAGGCTTGGGATTTCCATGTCAAAGTGGCGCTGGAAATTTCCAACGAAGAAAACCTCGAATGTATCGCAGATAGTGTGCGCGCTGTTGTGGCGCGTGGTCGTGAATCCTTGATCGATTGCGAACACTTTTTCGATGGTTACAAAGCCAACCCAGAATATGCATTGAGCTGCCTGAAAACCGCTGCCGAAAGCGGTGCTCGTTGGATGGTGTTGTGCGACACCAATGGCGGCACGCTGCCGCATGAAATCGAAGCGATCGTGGGTGAAGCAATCAAACACGTGCCCGGCGAGAAATTGGGCATCCATTGCCACAATGACACTGAAAATGCAGTTGCCAATACTCTGGCGGCCGTGCGTGCAGGGGTGCGCCAAATTCAAGGCACTCTGAACGGTTTGGGCGAGCGATGCGGCAATGCCAATATGGTGTCGCTCATCCCAACCCTCTTACTCAAAACAGAGTTCTCAGAGCATTTTGAAATCGGCGTTGGCACTGACCAGTTGAAAAAGATCACACATATTTCCCGGACGTTGGATGAACTTCTAAACCGCGCACCCGATAGATATGCGCCCTACGTAGGCGACGCCGCATTCGCGTCAAAAGCAGGCATCCATGTATCTGCGTTGATGAAGGACCCGACAACCTATGAGCACGTTCCCCCGGAATTGGTGGGGAATAAGCGTCGGGTGTCTGTGTCGGACCAAGCAGGCCGTTCAAATGTTGTGGCGGAGTTGGAGGCCGGGGGCATCCCCGTTGACCCTAAAGATCCGCGCCTCTCGCGCTTGCTCGATCAGGTGAAAGAACGTGAATTCTTAGGCTATTCATACGACGGGGCAGCTGCGTCTTTTCAATTGCTCGCGCGCCGGGTCTTGGGCGATGTGCCCGAGTTTTTCGACGTAAGTTCCTTCCGTGTGCTTGTTGAGCGCCGGTACAATGCTGTTGGTGAATTGGTGACCATCTCCGAAGCAACTGTGAAGGTCTCTGTGGATGGCGTGCAAACCATCTCAGTGGGAGAAGGCAATGGTCCAATCAACGCTCTTGACGAAGCGCTGCGGAAAGACCTCGGGAAATATCAATCGATCATCGATGACATTCGTTTGGTCGACTTCAAAGTGCGCATTTTGACCGGCGGCACGGAGGCGGTGACACGCGTTCTCATCGAGAGTGCCGACAGTTCCGGCCATCGTTGGTTTACGGTGGGTGTGTCAGCAAATATTGTAGATGCCTCTTTCCAAGCTCTGACCGACAGCATTACCTACAAGTTGTTGCGCGAAAATGCCCCGGCGCCGCTGAACGCGAAGACAAAGATGGCGAGCGCGGCACCCACATTGAAAGCTCCCGTATAAGCGGGCCCGGAGAAAAACATGACACAAAACAATGTGACATCCTCGCCGGTCCTACCGGCGGGGAACAGCGCTCTCGTGGGCGCACTTGCGGCGGGCTTTGGCTACCTGTGGTGGGGGTTTTCTGTTGTCTATTACAAGGCAACGATGATCTACCCTATCTGGGAAGTGCTCGCGCATCGACCCATTTGGACGCTCGCCTTGACCCTCACAGTAGTCTTACTGATGCGGCGCTTCGACAAATTAAGGGCGGTGCTAAAAGACAAGAAGCTCATGGGGCGTTTATTCATTACCTCCATGATCATCGGGTCCAATTGGTTGGTGTTCAATTATGCGATCTATGAATCTCGCGTGATGGAGACCAGTCTTGGCTACTACATCAATCCATTGATTAGTGTGGTTCTGGGCGTTGTGCTTTTGTCGGAGCGATTGAGCCGCCCCCAAATAGCGTCGGTACTTCTGGCCGCTTGTGCTGTCCTCACGTTGACCCTTCTTCAAGGGTCGTTGCCTTGGATATCGCTGTATATGGCGGGGTCTTTTGCGGCCTACGGGTATTTGCGTAAGGTGATGCCCGTCGGGCCGCTCGAAGGTCTGGTGGTCGAGGCTATGTATTTATGCCCCCTAGCAATCGGTTATTTCATCTATGCAGGGGCGCAGGACGTGCTTGTCTTCGGCCAGGAAGGCCAGAGCATCTCCGCGATGCTGTTGTTGATCGCGATTGGTCCGATGACGGCGATCCCGCTTTTTGCCTTCACCTTCGGGGCGCAACGCATTCGCCTATCCACCATGGGGCTCATGCAATACATCGCACCCACAACCCATTTCTTTTTGGCTATTCACTACGGCGAGGCATTTGGCACACCTCACCTCATTGCCTTTGGCTTGATTTGGATAGCCCTCATCATCTTCAGCGTGGATCTCTTCAGGCAAGAGCGCCGCATCCGAAAGAATGCTAAAGGTGGTCAAAAATAATTGCGAGGCGTTAGCCTGTTGATGTCGCAGAGAGACGGCGCACGAGGGGGACAATCTCTCTTGCGTCGTTCACGACATGAAAGAGCTCTCGGAGGGAGGGGCGGACAAAACCACTCGCAAGCATATTGTCGAAGAGAGCCAGTAGGGCGTCCCAAAACCCATCAATATTTGCAATGATAACTGGGTGTTGATGTCGGCCAAGCTGCGCCCACGTTATCATTTCCATAAGCTCCTCAAGCGTCCCAATGCCACCTGGTAGCGCAACAAATGCACAAGACCGGTCGTACATGATCTGTTTGCGTTCATGCATATTCTCCGTGACGATTAACTCGGAGGCGTCGGTGTAAGGGATTTCTTCTTTGAAAAGGAATTCCGGTATGACCCCAATCACTGGACCATTGCCCGACGTGACCGCGCGGGCGACAGCCCCCATAATGCCGATGGTCGCGCCGCCGTAGACCAAGCCCATGCCTGCTTCCACGATGGCTTCACCCAACTCGGTGCCCGCAGCTAAATAGGACGGCTTGTCTCCAGCACTGGAGCCGCAATACACACAAATATTCTCGGTCATTGTTATTTTTGCCTGCTAATCGCAAATCGAGCTTCCCAATTGGTGCTGTATTTGCAAAATTGTTACTTAAATACAAAACAGTCACCTACTTGTAGGATAGTAACGAGTAATGTTTTACGCTCGCCTCCAAGGATGCAGGAGAGTCACGCGAGGGTTATTGTACAATAGTATTAACGTTGTTCTGGTGTTTTAGTGTTAAATAAGATCAAGGAACAGGCCTCAATTGGCAGTGTGTTTAGATTAAGGTGTTCAGGTTGACCGTGTCGATATGAGCAGTAGCGTAAATAGAATACGTCAAAGAGCGACCATAGGGCGCTTATGGCGATGATCGGAGGGGTGGAATGGAAAATCGGAACATCTTCATAATTGGGGGGGCTATTGCAGCAGCCGTCATACTAGGAGTTATTCTGTTTTTTGTTTTTGGAAACGGGACTGGCGAAGAGAACGCTGAGCCCAACCAAAGCGTGATCGATCAGCCAATCCAAACACCCTACACAGCAGACACAAATGTGGATGAAAGCAACATCCCAACCTTTGACATTGTTCGCGTCGAACGTGATGGCGCTGCCGTTATCGCTGGGAGAGCCGTGCCCGGTTCGATTGTAAGTTTGCTGCGAGGGGAAACAACCATCGCAACAGCAAAAGCAGACGACAGCGGCGAATGGGTCATCGTATTGGATGAACCTCTCAAACCAGGTGAGTTTGAATTGTCATTGAAAGTGACAACACCCGACGGCATTGAGGCCTTCTCCACTCAGAAAGTGGCCATCTCTGTTCCAACCCAACCAAATCAACAAGCACTTGTCGTGCTGAGCGAGCCCGGCAAGGCCAGTAAAGTTTTGCAAGGCCCCGGCGTTGCAGCTGATGCGGGGCAATTGGTTTTGGAAGTCGTGGATTATGATGAGAAGGGCAATGTCATCTTTTCAGGTCGCGGAACACCCAATGCCACCATCCGAATTTATGTAGATGATAACCCCGTGGGCGACGCAATCACAGACAGCAACGGCGCGTGGGAATTGCGTCCGGTCACTGTCATCGAACCGGGTCAATATACTTTGCGTGTCGACGAGCTGGGCGAGGGCAACACCGTCGTCGCACGTGTCGAGGTGCCTTTTGAGCGGGGCGAACCAGAAGAAGTGATCCGTCAATTGGCAAATGGCAAAGTCGTCATCCAGCCGGGGAATAATCTCTGGAACATTGCCAAACAGATTTACGGATCAGGATATCGCTACACGGTCATTTATGCGGCGAATAAAGATCAAATTCGCGACCCCGATCTGATTTATCCGGGACAGATTTTGAACGCGCCGGACCGCTAAGGACTGGCTTTTTCGATTGATACAGGCAAAAGCTTGTTATCGGTTGAATAACCGCTATCTATAGAGACCAATCGCCCCGCCTCAATTGGCGGGGCGATTGCGTTTTGGCGCATTGCTAGTGCCATGCATGAGCAACTAAGCCTGATGCTCAGACACATCGACAAACTGATCAGCGCAGCTACTTTAGCGCTTTAGGAGAAAATTTTGGCCCACGGTCCAGCATTACGCGCGAAAGAAAAAAACCCAATTACAGGGGCCGATGCTGGTGCGCCAGAGGAAAAAAGCCATCATTGGCGCACGCTTGCAGCCTTGCTTCCCCATCTCTGGCCCAAAGACGATTGGGACATTCGGGTGCGAGTGATCTTAGCCCTCACTGTCCTTGTCATAGCTAAAGGCGTTACGGTTTATGCGCCATTCTTCTATAAAGATGCAGTTGATGCGCTCACCGCGACTGACCCGAGGTTGGGGGTTGTCGCTGTACCTGTGTTCATGGTGGTGGCTTATGGCGTTGCACGTATTCTGATGATTGCCTTGGCACAATTACGGGACGCCTTCTTTGCGAAGGTCGGGCAGCGTGCCGTGCGCACGGTGGGCTTGCAAACCTTCAGGCATCTGCACGCGTTGTCTTTACGGTTTCACCTAGAGCGCCGGACCGGGGGACTGTCCCGTGTGATCGAACGGGGAACAAAGGGTATTGATTTCCTACTGCGGTTTTCACTGTTCAGCATCATCCCAACACTGATCGAATTGGCCTTGGTGTGCGCGATTTTGGCCTACACATTTGACTATCGCTATGCCCTGATTACGGGCGGCGTCGTGCTCTTCTACATCTGGTTCACCTTTACCATTACCGAATGGCGCACACGGTTCCGCCGGGAAATGAATGAGCAGGATACAAAAGCCAACACCCGAGCAGTAGACAGCTTGCTCAACTTTGAAACGGTAAAATATTTTGGCAATGAAGAGCATGAAGCCAAACGCTTTGAAGACTCATTGGCTGGATACGAAAAAGCCGCTGTAAAAACAACAACGTCTCTGGCTTTCCTCAACACCGGGCAA
>NVSO02000157.1 GCA_002401305.2 Rhodobiaceae bacterium
AAAAGAGCATAATGGTTCCTGACTGTGTGAACTTTGGAGTGGCAGAATTTAGAGTGTAATGGTTTCGTGTTCAGCGGTGAAGGGGCGGGCCAATAGATTTGTGATGGCGGTGTCGATGTCCTGCGCGCCAGTTACAATATCAGACACGGCTTGTGCGATGGGCATGTCGACGCCTTTTTGTTTTGCCAGCTCCACCAGAATAGGCGCTGTATGGACGCCCTCCGAAACGGACGTACGGGTGGTCATGATTTCTTCCAGCGTTTTGCCTCGGCCAAGCTCTAAGCCGAGCGACATGTTGCGGCTTGTCGGGCTTGAGCAGGTGAGGACGAGGTCGCCTAAACCAGACAACCCGCCAATGGTTTGGGCCTTTGCCCCCATTGCCTGACCAAAGCGGACCATTTCTGCAAAGCCTCGGGTTGTCAGTGCGGCACGCGCGCTTTCACCTAGGTTTTTGCCCTCAACAATACCGCAGGCAATCGCGAGGACGTTTTTAATGGCACCCCCCATTTGTGCGCCAATCAGATCGTCGCTGAAATAGGGGCGGAAGGTGGGGAGGCCGATGGCATTTGTCAGGTAGGCGGCAAGCTCTTCAGTGCGGGCCGCTAAGGTGACGGCGGTGGGCAATCCAATGGCAACATCTTTCGCAAAGGAGGGGCCTGATAATATAGCGGGCTCTGCTTGGGGCAGGACTTCACTGACCACTTGCGACAATAATTTGCCGGTGCCTTTCTCAATGCCTTTTGAGCAGATCACAATCGGTGTGTTCTTTTTGAGGGCCGCGCTTAACGGCCCAAGGCTGGCGCGCATATGTTGAGTGGGGATGACGGCCAGGATGATATCGGCAGTTGCAGCCTGCTGGATGTCGCTGGTGGCCCGAATATGGGCGGGTAAGGTGATGTTGGGCAGGAAGGGTGCGTTTATGTGCTGCGTGTTGATGCTCTCGACGACACTGTCTTCGCGGGCCCACAGGGTAACAGGGGTCTCTTTTCCGCCCGCTTTTGCGGCGACGCAGGCTAAAGCCGTGCCCCATGCACCGCCTCCAAGAACAGCAATGTGAGGATTGGCGGTGTGATCGGTCATAAGTCTCTATCCAGTGCTTTTAGGCTTGGACCCTTATCCTATGTTGCGTGGGATGGCGCAATCTTTACATCCGTTCGTTTCAGCTGGAATAGGCTTTAGAAAATATTGAACGATTGGTTGATTGTTCAGAGCCGGTGCTTAATATGGAGGCATGACAGTATTAGACATCACGAGAGAACAAATTATAGAGGCGGGACGCGCGCGGTTTGCCCATTATGGGTATGCAAAAACCACGATGGCGGAACTTGCCCGAGATTGCGACATGTCGCCGGGGAACTTGTATCGGTTTTTTGCTGGTAAGCTGGAAATTGCCGAGGAAATCTGCCACCGAGCGTCTTTGCGTACTGCAGATGAGCTGGCTTCAATTCTTGGCGGTACCGCCCGCAGCGCGACTGAGCGCCTACACGACTTTCTCTTTATGGATTTGCGCGCGACCTATCATGCATTGGAAAAAGACGAAAAAATTGTAGAGATGGCCCAGATTGTTACGGCTCAACGCCCAGAGTTTCACAATGAAGGCTTGTTGCGGGAGCGGGAGGTCTTGTCAAAAATCTTGGCAATGGGTGTGCAAGCGGGTGAGTTTTTAGTGGCAGACCCGGATATGACGGCTGAAATGATCCAAGCGGCGACGATGAAGTTTTCTTATCCACAGTTGTTCACGCGGTTAAGTTTGGAAAAGCTGGAGAGAGAACTTCAGGGTGTCTATGAAATTATATCCAGAGGTATCAAGGCCTAAGGACGTTTTCTAGATTCCCTTTGATAGCTTGGGCTTCTAAGTCCTTGATATTTTGTACTGGCGCTCTGATGGCCAGTCCCTCTTTGCTTTTGGGTCAATGCCTCTTCATAACCTTTTGTTTTTACTCAGTATTTTACTAAAATTTTTACCTAAGAAATTGGTTTAAGCGGACCTCTTTGGCTTAAAGACAGGTCCCGCTTTACGTATTGAATTCCATTCCTATCTCTATCCCATTGTTTTAATTGAGTATTTTTTGTTCATCCTATGATGAAGGGAATCTTTTCCATTAAATAATGAATAAATTCTGTTTTGTTCATTGTTTTATATTCAGGGGCTCCTATATGGGTTCTATCGGTAACGCTTCCGAGTTTTGAATGAGACCTTGTAGAGAGTAGAGGCGTTGCACCATTGAAAGCTGATCGGGTCGAAAAGACCGCAGTAGGCGCTAGGAGCCATATTATGAAAAACGTATTGAACACAGTTACACACGCAAACACCTCGCTCGTCAGCATTGCTTTGGGCCTTTATGGGGTTGTTTTCCTTGGTCAGGTTATTTCGCAATACGTGATCTAATCTGCGACAGGCTAGGCGGCTTAGATTGCGAGCACCGAGGTTTGTCCCTCAGGTCATGTCCCCCGGGTTCCCCCGCCCGATGACCTTGAACCTCGGTGCTCAATTTGGCCCCAGCTTTGCAAAGTCCTGAAAACCCTTCGGTTTAATTGCAGGATAGGAGATTGAAGAACATGAAGATTTTTACAAAAGCTTTTGATCGCATCGCGATCCCAACTGCCGCCGTGATTTTGTCTGTCTATGCGGCGGGTCTTGTGGCTCAAAGTGCTGGCCTCACATCGCTTTAAGGCACCGGGTCCTTTTGAACCCCTAACTTGTTTCCCCTCCTCCTTAACCAGCACTCCTCCTGCTGGTTGTGGATCGGTTAAACCTAGTCCCTCATTGGTTTGACCTAACGCTGGCATCGGTGTTCCCGCACCGATGCCATTTTTTTGGCTCAGTGTGGTTTTGGACATTAAGATGAGGTTTTGCGGGCTTTACAGCGTTAGATCTGCCAGCGGCCAACGGGCGCGCGGCGCCGTGTTGAGCGGATCTTGTTGGCCAGCGTGGAGGCGTTCTGCACCTGCCCAAGCAATCATCACAGCGTTATCAGTGCATAATTTGGGTGGCGGCACGATGAGGGTGTAGCCCAATTCTTCCGTCAATGTATTGAGACGGGCCCGCAGGGCTTGATTGGCTGCAACGCCCCCCGCAACGACGAGTTGCGGCGTCGCCCCTAACCGATCTTTGACGTGTTCCATGGCTTTGCCGATGCGATTGGCCAACACATTGCCAACCGTTTCTTGGAACGCGGCAGCCATATCTGCTTTGACTTGGTCGGAAAGATGACCGTTGGCGGCGAGTTCCTTGACCAAATGAGTGCGCACCGCTGTTTTGAGGCCTGAGAAGGAGAGATCATATCCCTCCCGACCTTTCATAGGGTGAGGCAGGGTGTAGCGCGTGGCGTCGCCAGATTTAGCGGTTTGCTCTAAAGCAGGGCCGCCGGGAAAACCTAATCCCATCAATTTGGCGGTTTTGTCGAAGGCCTCGCCCACCGCGTCGTCAATTGTGCCGCCTAATTTTTCATACCGTCCAAGGCCTTCAACCAACAAGAGTTGGGAATGACCGCCAGAAACGAGCAGGAGAAGGTAGGGAAAGGAGATGCCGTCGGTCAGTCTGGCTGTCAGAGCATGACCTTCGAGATGATTGACAGCAATCAAGGGGCATTGCGCCGCAAGGGCCATGCCTTTGGCTTCCAAAAGGCCAACAATGACGCCTCCGATGAGGCCCGGCCCGGATGTGACGGCGATTCCGTCAATGTCGTCAAACGTCAGGTTGGCATCCGATAGAGCCCCTCGCACCAGACCATCCAAATGCCGGATGTGGGCGCGGGCGGCGAGTTCTGGCACAACGCCGCCGTAGGGCGCATGATCTTCGACTTGGCTGAGAATTTGATTGGATAAAATATCGCCTGACCCGTCGGCATGGCGGCGCACAACAGCGGCTGCGGTTTCATCGCAGCTGGTCTCAATCCCTAAAAGGGTGAGCGCTTTTTTGCTTTGTGGTTGGGCTTGGCTCATCGCCGGTGCGCCTTGTTTGTTAGGTCCTGTGACATTTGTTCTCCCTTTGGCGCAAAGGTTGCTCTCGCCATAGGGTCAAATCAGTTTATAAAGAGCTTCGTTCAGGCCTGTTCGGGCTTTTCGTATTTCCTTCAAGGCCTTCGCGCAGACACCTTCGTCTTGCAGGGGCCTTAGCACTTTCGGTAAGACACATGCAACGACCCTTTCGTATCGGTACCCGTGGTTCCCCCCTTGCCCTTGTTCAAGCCAACATGGTGGCAGACCAAATACGGGCGGCCCATGGGCTGAAAGAGCAAGATGTGGAACTGGTGCCTATCATCACGAAGGGTGACCGGATTCAGAATCAAAACCTGTCAGAAATTGGCGGTAAAGGGCTCTTTACTGAAGAAATCGAAGACGGTTTGCTGGATGGATCGCTTGATCTGGCCGTGCATTCGATGAAAGACATGCCGACTGTTTTACCCGACGGGCTGATCATCGACTGTGTGTTGGAGCGAGAAGATCCGCGCGATTGTTTTGTGAGTTTGGCCTACGCTAGTTTTGATGAATTACCTGACGGCGCGCGTGTGGGCACGTCCTCCCTGCGCCGGGGTGCTCAGGTTAAAGCGCGTTATCCGCATGTGGAGATTGTGCCGTTTCGCGGAAATGTGCAGACGCGGATGAAAAAGCTGGGCGATAATGTTGCCGATGCGACTTTGCTGGCGATGGCTGGCTTGAACCGCCTTGGCATGGCGCAAACCGCCACGCGGCCGATGCCCACAGAAGAAATGCTGCCAGCGGTGGCTCAAGGGATTATTGGTATTGAGCGGGCGGTGGAGAATGAAACCGTCGCCGCCTTACTTTCGCCGTTGAATCATGAGAAAACA
>NVSO02000158.1 GCA_002401305.2 Rhodobiaceae bacterium
CAAATCAATATTGACAATTCGTCAGAAACTGGCGATAACGGGTCTCGAAAGACGCAACCATCCCTCCTCCCACGGTTCGCGTCTTCCGCTAAATGGCCGTCTGTGCTCCCTCCTCCTCCCCTGCGCAGACGGCTTTTTGCTGCCGCGAAAACCAATCGCGACCACCACCACTTCTCACTCATTTGAAAACATCTGCGTACGCCCCTGCAAGGCGCGTTTAGGTTGGCTCTAACAGATCTCGACCGATTGAAACGCTGCGCCAACAGCCTGGCCACTCACCCAAGCTTTAATATGCCAAGCAGACGGCCCGCCGCTCCCATCGTGCCCCCCCAGGATGACCCACACTTTGCCCGCCTCATGTGCCTGCAGTTGGTCAAATTCCGAAGGAACCGCTTCGCTGGTGGGGTGAGAATGGTAAAACCCGATCACGTCTCGCCCATCTTTTGCGGCGCGCGCACCGCGATGGGCCTCAAAAAGGGCCTTAGGGTCAATCTCAAAAAATTGGGTTGGGTCTTTTGAAGTAATGTTGGGCGCATCCACAACGTCGATGACCCGCCATCCAGCTTCAGTGTGAAGTCCGATAAGGAGACCGCACGCTTCATTTGGAAAAGCCACCGTAGCAGCCCTCTCCATCGCGTCGCGCCAACAGAGGTCCAATATGAGCGTGGACCGCGGTTCCATCACTCAGGCACAGCCACAGTTGGCACCAACGCAAGCACACGCACAACTTCACCGGTATCAGGGTCCAACAGCATCACCGACCGGCCTTGAGGTTGCTTAAGGTCGATTGCTAGGTAGTCTTGAGCAAAATATGTCCGTAAAACTTCAGCATCCGCTGGAATCTCTACTAAAACACGACCATTGGTAGTGGATTTCATCGTCGAGAAGCGATAGGCAATGGTTCCCATGACCGAGAGGAATCCAAGAATGAGGATAATCCCCATTCCGATGACACCGGCCAACATCCGTTTCTGGCGAGCTGAGAGTTCCGGTTTAGGACCTTCGCCATCAATTGAGCTATCATGCTCGTTCACTTCTGCAGCCATTTGATGGGTACTCTCTGCCATGTCTTCTCCTGATCTTCCCAAAGTTGATAGTCATTTAGACGCTGCCGACGAAACTGTCGAGCTTACTGTCACTGACGCTGATACATCCCAACGTCTGGACCGCTTCTTGGCCGCTGCCCTAGAGGATCGCGAAGTACCACCAAGTCGGTCTCGCATTCATGCCCTCATTTCGCAAGGCCGCCTCAGCAGAGTTCTACCTGAAGTTGAGCACAAGATAAGCGACAGGTCCTACCGGGTCAAACTCGATGAGGTCTATGCACTCGTCATTCCAGCCCCTCTGCCCGCAACACCCATCGCCCAAGATATTCCGATAGACATTTTATACGAGGACGACATCCTCATTGTCGTCAACAAAGCCGCAGGCATGGTCGTTCACCCAGCCCCCGGCGCGCTTGACGGCACTTTGGTCAATGCCCTTCTCTTCCATTGCGGCGACAGCTTCCAAGGTATTGGCGGCGTCCAACGCCCCGGCATTGTCCACCGCCTGGACAAAGAAACGTCCGGTGTCATGGTTGTCGCAAAAACAGAGCCTGCCCTGCACCATTTGCAACTCCAATTCGCAGCCCATGGGCGCGATGGTCGTCTAGAACGTGCCTATACCGCTCTTGCCTGGGGCGAAATTCAGCCCCCAAAAGGCTCAATTGACGCGCCGATAGCAAGGTCTCCGCACAATCGACGCAAAATGGCAGTGCGCAGAACGGGCGGTAGAGATTCAATCACGCATTTTGAAGTCCGCAAATCATTTGGCACCCCCATCATCGTCAGCCGGGTGGAATGTCGTCTCGAAACAGGCCGCACCCATCAAATTCGCGTTCACCTCACCCATATGGGTCATCCCCTATTGGGCGACCCAACGTACGGCGGAAGTCAAAAAACGCGCCATAACAAGCTGTCAGAAGGCGCACAAAGCGCTTTAGCGGCGCTAAACCGTCAAGCCCTTCACGCCCATAAATTAGGCTTTGACCACCCAAAAACGGGGGAACATATGGTTTTCAGTCAAGAATTACCGGAAGATATGGCCAATTTGATCGCCGAACTCACTCTTATGTGACTCTGAAACGTGATTTTCCCCTTTTATCCCCGCCAATCCTTCCCCATATACAGTCAATCGAAGGGATGAAGCCGCATAGTTTCATCCCTTAAGAATGTCAGTACAGGGAACCAGCCTTTCGGCGTATGATCTAGGCACCAAATTGGAGCCAGGGAACGCACCAAAGGCACGACCTTGAGAGGGAGACTAAAATGTCGAAGAAACCTACCAGCACCACGACCAAAAAAGCCGTGAAGAAAAAGGCAGCCCCAAAGGCTTCGACGAAAAAAGCAACGTCCTCTGTTGCAAAATCCACCATGCCAGCGATGACTCCTGAGGGCAGCCTGTCCAAATACCTACAGGAAATCCGCAAATTCCCGATGCTGGAGCCCCAAGAAGAATACATGCTGGGCAAGCGCTGGAAAGAGCACGAAGATTCCGAAGCCGCCCACCGTATGGTCACCAGCCATTTACGCCTCGTTGCCAAAATTGCCATGGGCTATCGCGGCTACGGCCTACCCATTGGTGAAGTGATTTCTGAGGGCAACGTTGGCCTCATGCAGGCCGTAAAACGCTTTGAACCAGAAAAAGGCTTCCGCTTGGCGACCTACGCCATGTGGTGGATCCGCGCCTCTATCCAAGAATATATTCTGCGTTCATGGTCCTTGGTCAAAATCGGCACCACGGCTGCGCAGAAGAAACTGTTCTTCAACCTGCGCAAAGTAAAAGGCCAGCTCAAAGCTTTCGAAGAAGGCGATTTGCATCCCAAAACAGTCACCGAAATTTCCACCCGCCTTGGCGTGACCGAAACAGAGGTCATTACAATGAACCGGCGCATGGCCGGTCCAGATAATTCCCTCAATGCGCCTTTGCGCCATGACGGGGAAGACGGCGAGGAATGGCAGGACTGGTTGGTGGACGAAAGTGCTGACCAAGAAGTTGAGTTGGGCGACCAAGAAGAGTTAAACCAGCGACGCGGCATGCTTGCCATGGCCATGCAGGAACTCAACGAGCGCGAAATGGACATCCTCAAGGAACGGCGTTTGAAAGATCGCCCGTCTACCTTGGAACAATTGTCCCAAAAGTACAGCATCAGCCGGGAGCGCGTCCGCCAAATCGAAGTG
>NVSO02000159.1 GCA_002401305.2 Rhodobiaceae bacterium
GCGGTGTTGTTGTAAGAGGCTCAAGCGTAAAGGCAGGTTCAGGCACGATGCCCAAGCTTGCGTTATGCGCTTGAAGTGCTGCGTCGTAACCCGACACCAAATGCTCGATGGACACTTGCGTGACCTCGAAAATTGGCAGTGGGTAAATACCAAAGAAGATGGTCGCCACAACCAGTGGTGCGATGGTCAGCACTTCACGGCGGTTGATGTCTGTAATCGACTTCAGGGTGTCTTTGTCCAGCTCTCCGAAAATTACGCGACGGTAGAGGTAGAGCGCGTAACAAGCTGAGAAGATCACGCCAGTTGTAGCCACGAATGCTGTTGTGGTGCTGACTTGGAATGTACCCACGATGGTCAAGAATTCACCAACAAAACCAGAGGTGCCCGGCAAGCCGACGTTGGCCATGGTGAAGAGCATGAAGATCGCCGCGTAAATTGGCATCCGGTGAACCAGACCGCCGTATGCTGCAATCTCTCTTGTGTGCATGCGGTCATAGACCACACCCACACAGAGGAACAATGCGCCAGAAATCCAACCGTGCGAGAGCATTTGGAAGACAGCCCCCTGCACGCCTTGTTGCGTGGCGGCGAATAGACCCATCGTCACAAAACCCATGTGCGCGACAGAGGAATAAGCGATGAGCTTTTTCATATCCGTTTGCACAATGGCCACGATGGATGTGTAGACAATGGCAATGACCGACAAGGTGAAGACCATCGGAGAGAAGAAGTCTGAGGCGATGGGGAACATCGGCAAACAGAACCGGATGAAACCGTAACCGCCCAATTTGAGCAAGATACCCGCCAAGATGACAGAACCAGCTGTTGGCGCTTCCACGTGAGCATCTGGCAACCACGTATGAAACGGTCACATTGGCATTTTCACCGCGAAGGAGGAGAAGAACGCCAACCAAAGCCACGTTTGAGCTTCTGGCGAGAATTCAAATTCCATCAAGGTTGGAATGTCTGTCGTGCCTGCCTCATTGTACATGTACATGATGGCCAGCAGCATCAACACGGAGCCTGCCAATGTGTAGAGGAAGAACTTGAAACTCGCATAAACGCGGTTTGAGCCACCCCATACGCCAATGATCAGGAACATTGGGATCAAGCCGCCTTCAAAGAACAGGTAGAAGAGAACCAGATCTTGAGAACAGAACACACCAATGACCAAGGATTCCAAAACTAGGAAAGCGATCATGTATTCTTTGACGCGCTTGGTCACAGAAGCCCAACTTGCCAAGATGCACAGAGGCATCAAGAACGTGGTCAGGATGATGAACAGCATTGAAATACCGTCCACGCCCATGTGGTAATTAATCGCCCCACCGAGCCAGTCGTATTTCTCGACCATTTGCAGGTCAGCTGTTGTGTTGTCGAATGTCACCCAGATATAGAGCGAGATAAGGAACGTAAAGGCCGTGGTCCAAAGAGCCATGGTCCGCGCACTGCGGGCACCGGCTTCCTCGTCATTTGGGCCTAGAAAGATCAGCAATGCACCGATGAGCGGCAGGAAGGTGACCAGCGAAAGAATAGGTACTTCTGACATTAGTACGCTCCCCCGAACATGAAGTATGTGATCAAGGCTGCGACGCCGAGTAACATTGCGAATGCATAGTGATAGACGTAGCCGGTTTGAATCCGGTTGAGACCGCGTGTGACGTCGAGTACCCGAGCGGCAAGGCCGTTAGGACCAAAGCCATCGATGATACGCCCATCCCCTACTTTCCAAAGCAGACGACCCAACCAGAATGCTGGCTTGACGAAGATCACATTGTAGATCTCGTCGAAGTACCATTTGTTGAGCAGGAACCGGTACAGCGGTGCGTGGGTTTCGGCCATTTCTTTTGGTAGGTCTGGACGAACGATATAGAAATACCATGCGCCAACGAAGCCAAGCAACATCATGAAGAACGGTGACAAGACCACCCACTGCGGAACTTTGTCATGATCCCGAAAATCGGACATCACAGTATTCGCAGGATTGTGCACAACGGCGGTTTGCCAGAAGGCCTCAAAATTATCTCCGACAAAGTTGGTGAAGAAGAAACCGCCCGCTGCCAAAGCGCCAATGGCCAAGAGGACCAACGGAATGGTCATTGACGACGGGCTCTCATGAACATGAGAGAGCACTTCTTTAGACGCGCGCGACGGACCGTGGAAAGTTAGGAACATCAAGCGCCATGAGTAGAAGCTTGTGAACAGGGCCGCGATGACCAGCATTGCGAATGCATACATATGCGCTGGATTTTGAGCAGCATAAGCGGCTTCGATGATGGCGCCTTTCGAGAAATAACCCGAGGTGAAGGGGAAGCCTGTGAGCGCCAAAGTTCCGATCAACATCATGAAATAGGTCAATGGGATCATTTTAAAGAGCCCGCCCATTTTACGCATATCTTGCTCATGATGCATGGCGTGGATGACAGAGCCAGAACCTAAGAAGAGCAGTGCTTTAAAGAAAGCATGCGTGAACAAGTGGAACATGGCGACTTCGTAGGCGCCAATACCGGCGGCCACAAACATGTAACCCAACTGAGAACAGGTTGAATAGGCAATTACACGCTTGATGTCATTTTGTACCAAGCCGATGGTTGCCGCGAAGAAGGCGGTTGTCGCGCCAATGATCACCACGAAGGTGGAAGCAAACTCAGTGAATTCAAACAACGGCGAGAAACGTACGACGAGGAAGACACCAGCTGTCACCATGGTGGCAGCGTGGATCAAAGCCGATACGGGCGTTGGACCTTCCATCGCGTCTGGCAACCACGTGTGCAACATAAACTGTGCTGATTTACCCATTGCACCCATGAAGAGCAGCATGCAAATGGTTTCAAGCAATGGCACGGTGTAACCAAGGAAGTTGAATGTGCCCTGAGCCAAAGCCGGGCCTTGTTCAAAGATCGTATCAAACTCAACCGAGCCTACCGTTAGGAAGATGGCTGAGATACCCAGAATAAGACCAAAGTCCCCTACTCGGTTGACGATGAAAGCTTTCATGGCCGCTGCATTTGCGGTCGGTTTTTTGTACCAAAAACCAATCAACAGATAAGAAGCAAGACCCACGCCTTCCCAGCCGAAGAACAACTGGACCAAGTCGTTGGCAGTCACCAGCATCAACATGGCAAAGGTGAAGAGAGACAAATATGCGAAGAAACGCGTTTTGTGCGGATCATCCTTCATGTAGCCATTGGAGTAGACATGCACCAAGGCGGACACTGAGTTGACCACCACCAACATCACGGCGGTGAGCGTATCAATGCGCAAGGTCCAGTCGGCTTCTAAGGCGCCACTGTCAATCCATGTCATAATATGGATCGTTACCCACTCGCCCCCGAGGGCAACTTTAAAGAATGCAACCCATGAGAGAAGCGCTGAAATGATCACGAACCCTGTGGTGATCATGCGCGATGCTTTGTCGCCGATTGAGCGGCCAAAAAGGCCGGCAATCAAAGCGCCTAACAACGGCAAAAAGACAATTGCTTGGTACATTTAGTCCTCAGCCCTTCATCATGTTGATGTCTTCAACCGCGATAGACCCACGGTTGCGGAAATAAACCACCAAGATGGCAAGACCAATGGCAGCTTCCCCAGCTGCGACGGTCAATACCAACATCGCAAAAATCTGTCCTGTCAGGTCACCCAAATGGGTTGAGAACGCGACAAGGTTGATGTTCACCGCGAGCAGCATGAGCTCGATCGACATGAGGATGATGATGACATTCTTTCGATTGAGAAAGATGCCGAAGATTCCCAATGTGAACAGCATTGCTGCAACGGTGAGATAATGTGCGAGGCCGATTTCCATATTTCTTAATCCTATGCCTAAAGCTCTGATATGCCTTGGCCGGGTTCGACTTTCCGAATTTCAAGTGTATCTTCTGCGCGACGTCCGACTTGTGCGGTGATCGACTGACGCTTAACGCCTTCACGGTGACGCAATGTCAACACGATGGCCCCAATCATAGCGACCAACAAAACCATGCCAGCTGCTTGGAAGAAGTAGATAAACCGTGTGTACATGACCCGGCCGATTGCTTCGGCGTTGGTCACATCGTCCAATGGCGGAATGGGGCTTTGTGCCAGATGGGCTGTTTCTGGTGAAAGTACCCAGGTGCCAATGACCATGATTATTTCCAGAAACAGAACAAAGCCGATCAGCGCGCCGATGGGCAGGTACTGCAAGAAACCTTCGCGCAAACTTGCGAAGTTGACGTCCAGCATCATGACCACGAACAAGAACAGCACCGCGACCGCACCCACATAAACAATGAGCAAAATCATGGCGAGGAACTCAGCCCCCATCAGGACGAAGAGCCCTGCTGCGCTGAAAAATGTCAGGATCAGATACAGTACGGAGTGAACTGGATTGCGTGCTGCAATAACCATGAACGCTGCCGCGACTGCGATGCCTGCGAAGATATAAAAAGCGATTGCCGCAACAACCATTGATCTGCCTCGATCCTTACGTTTTCCAACAACTCTCACCGCTTAGCGGTAAGGAGCATCCAATTCTAAATTCTTAGCAATGGCCCGCTCCCAGCGGTCACCATTTTCGAGCAAGCGTTCTTTTGTGTAGAACAGCTCTTCGCGTGTCTCTGTGGCGAATTCGAAATTCGGCCCTTCAACAATTGCATCCACTGGGCAAGCTTCTTGGCAGAAACCGCAATAGATGCATTTCGTCATATCAATATCGTATTTCACTGTGCGACGTGTGCCGTCATTGCCGCGGGGACCCGCTTCAATGGTAATGGCTTGTGCAGGGCAAATGGCCTCACACAATTTACACGCGATGCAGCGCTCTTCGCCATTTGGATAACGCCGCAATGCATGTTCACCGCGAAAACGCGGAGAGAGCGGGTTTTTCTCAAATGGATAGTTGATGGTCGGTTTTGTTTTGAAGAAGTACTTCATGCCTAGAAAAAAGCTCGACACGAACTCCTCTAAAAAGAGCGACCGAATAGACTGAGTTAGAATAGACATATTTCAGGTCCTTTCGCTCGCCGCTTATTGCGGGACGGTTCCAGTGAAAACAAGAAAGCTTGCAGTTGCGACAACCCAGAAGAGAGAGAGCGGGAGGAAGACTTTCCAACCCAGACGCATCAATTGGTCATAGCGGTAGCGCGGTACGATCGCTTTGATCACTGCAAACATGAAGAAGAGGAAGATGACTTTCGCCCAGAACCATATAAAGGGCGGTATCCATGTGAACGGAGCCATATCAATTGGTGCATGCCAGCCGCCGAGGAACAGGATGGTCGTCAATGCGCACAATGACAGGATCGCCACATATTCAGCCATGAACATCATCATGTACGGTGAGGAAGAATATTCCACAGCGTACCCAGCCACAAGTTCGGCTTCAGC
>NVSO02000016.1 GCA_002401305.2 Rhodobiaceae bacterium
GCAGAGGCGCTGAAAAAGCGGCTTGATGTCTATCATGCACAGACGGCTCCGTTGGTTGATTATTACACAGGCAAAGGTCTGTTGAAGTCAGTTGACGGGATGAAATCGATGGACGATGTGACAGTAGATATTAAAGCTGTTCTCGCCCTTTAATCTGGCTCAATAAGGAAGAGGAGAGGAGCAAGGCTAAGCAGTTGACGTGGAAGGGTAAATTCCTATAATCCCCGCTTCTGTAGAACATGATCAGAGAGATTCTGGTTGTTTTTGGAAAAAGTGGCAGATTTCTGCCAAATTTTCGTTAACAGTTGGGTTTTTGTGATTTGTTTGACTTGCGATTCCCTGAACTAGGAGAAAAACGTGGCTCGTATTGCTGGCGTTAACATCCCGACTAATAAGCGGGTTATAATTGCGCTGACCTATATTCATGGGATCGGCTCGGCCAAATCTAAAGAGATTTGCGCCAAAGTAGGCATCGAAGATACTCTTCGGGTTAATGAATTGAGCGATGCTCAAATTCTGAAAGTCCGGGAATCAATCGATGCAGACTATATTGTTGAAGGTGATTTACGCCGTGAAAACTCTATGAACATCAAACGTTTGATGGACTTGGGTTGCTACCGTGGAATTCGTCACCGTCGTGGTTTGCCAGTTCGCGGTCAGCGGACACACACCAACGCTCGGACCCGCAAGGGCCCTGCTAAAGCGATTGCCGGCAAAAAGAAGTAACAGTTTTTGACACTTCTGGCCTTCGGGCTCGTTGTGCAGAATTAAAGGTTAGACGATGGCTAAGGAAAAGACACGGGTTCGGCGCAAGGAACGCAAAAACATCAGCTCTGGTGTTGCGCATGTGAATTCTACATTCAACAACACGATGATCACGATCACTGATGCCCAAGGCAACACGATCTCATGGTCATCTGCTGGTACGATGGGGTTCAAAGGTAGCCGTAAATCCACACCTTTCGCAGCGCAGATGGCTGCTGAAGATGCGGGCAAAAAAGCTGCTGACCACGGCATGAAAACGCTGGAAGTAGAAGTTTGCGGTCCAGGTGCTGGTCGTGAATCAGCACTTCGCGCGCTACAAGCAAGTGGCTTCACTATCACGACTATTCGTGACGTAACGCCGATCCCTCACAATGGGTGTCGGCCTCCAAAGCGTCGCCGGGTTTAACGTTCGGTATAGCGATTGTCCGCCTCGTGATGTGTATCGCACGGGGCAGGTATTCTTGGGTGGCGTTGCCACCCATTCGCTCTCTTTTCGCGTTACGAATGAGAGAGCGTTTTAACGGCATGAGGTTGAACAAGTGATCCAGAAGAACTGGGAAGAGCTGATCAAACCGACGAAGTTGGAAATTCAATCCGGGCATGACGCCAATCGGGTTGCGACTGTTGTTGCTGAACCATTGGAGCGCGGCTTTGGCCTGACGCTTGGTAATGCGCTGCGTCGTATTCTGCTTTCATCTTTGCAAGGCGCTGCAATCACCGCTGTTCACATTGACGGCGTGTTGCATGAGTTTTCATCTATTGCTGGCGTGCGGGAAGATGTCACCGACATCATCTTGAACATCAAGCAGCTAGAGATTCGGTTGCACTCTGAAGGTCCAAAACGCATGACCCTGATCAAACAGGGCCCTGGTATTGTGACTGCAGCTGACATTCAAGGGGGAGCTGAGGTTGATATCTTGGATCCTGAGCATGTCATTTGTACGCTCGATGAAGATGCTGAATTGCGGATTGAATTCACAGTGAACACAGGCAAAGGCTATGTAGCTGCTGACCGGAACCGTCCGGATGATGCACCTATCGGCTTGATCCCTGTGGATAGTCTCTATAGCCCTTGCAAGCGCGTTTCTTACAAGGTTGAGAACACACGTGAAGGTCAGATCCTTGATTATGATAGACTGACTTTGACGGTTGAAACTGATGCATCTGTGAAGCCAGAAGACGCAATCGCGTTGGCTGCTCGCATTTTGCAAGACCAGTTGCAAATCTTCGTGAACTTTGATGAGCCGGAAGATGCGGTTGTTGAAGAGCTTCACCCAGAGCTGGAATTCAACCCAGCGCTGTTGAAGAAAGTGGACGAGCTGGAATTGTCAGTACGTTCTGCAAACTGCTTGAAAAACGACAACATCGTTTACATTGGCGATTTGATCCAGAAGTCCGAAGGCGAAATGCTGCGGACACCTAACTTTGGACGTAAATCGTTGAATGAGATTAAAGAAGTGTTGGCTCAGATGGGTCTGCACTTGGGAATGGAAGTTCCAAATTGGCCACCTGAGAATATCGAAGACCTGGCCAAGCGATTTGAAGACCAATTTTGATTTGACTAAGTTGGGCCGTGCGTGAGCGCCGCCCTATGATTTAAGGAGATGGGTCATGCGTCACGGGATCGCCCGCCGCAAGCTCAATCGGACAGCAAGCCACCGTAAAGCCATGCTACAAAACATGGCGGTTGCACTGATTAAGCACGAGCAGATTATTACTACGCTGCCAAAAGCTAAAGAACTTCGCCCCTTCGTTGAGAAGTTGGTGACGTTGGCCAAGCGTGAAGACCTTCATGCACGCCGTCAAGCTTACTCAAAGTTGCCTGAGAAGAAGTGGGCTCAGAAACTCTTTGATGAGTTGGGTCCGCGCTACAAAGATCGTCCGGGTGGTTACATCCGCGTTCTTAAAGCAGGCTTCCGTTATGGGGATAATGCTCCGATGGCAGTGATCGAATTTGTTGATCGCGACGTTACAGCGAAAGGCCAAGACAGCGGCCCAGTGCTTGTAGACGAAGATGCGATTGAGACAGCAAACGCGTAAATTAACGCTTTTGATCAGATTAAGGCAGTTGAGCTTGGCTCAGCTGCCTTTTTTGCGTTTAGGGGGCACTTGGTGCTGTGACAGGTGTTGTTTTGTGTCGTGACTTGCCTTTAGCGTGGGGCATGGCAAAATTGGGGTGCGGTACGCTTGGAAGCGTTCGGTGTTGTCTGGTTTGATGGAGTGAGTGGGCATGGCGAGCAATAGGGGAATGATTGACGTGATATCTGAAAATAGCTTGGGATTGATCGGAATGGCACTCTTCGGCGTGCTGTTAACTGTGGGCTTTGCGGCTTTGAGCGGGGCGGTTTCGGCGGATATTGTCAAGACGGTGCCAGGTTCCCAGATGGAGGTGCAACTTTCCTATGCGCCTGTTGTTCGAAAAACCGCTCCGGCAGTTGTCAACGTCTATTCCCGCCGGGTTGTGAAAGAAGCTAGGTCACCCTTTAGTAATGATCCTTTTTTCAAACGCTTTTTTGGGGACCGCTTTAGCTTTGGGGTGCCGCGGGAGAGGGTGCAACAATCTTTGGGTTCGGGGGTTATCGTCGGCTCCAGCGGTATTATCGTAACAAACAACCATGTCATTGCTGATGGGGATGAGTTTACAGTCGCCTTGTCTGACCGGCGGGAGTTTCAAGCTGAAGTTGTCCTTGCTGACGAGCAGACCGATTTGGCCATACTACGGATTAACCCTAAGGGGGAGAAGCTGCCGGTTTTGGAGTTTAAGGATTCCGATACAGTGGAGGTCGGCGACCTCGTGCTTGCTGTCGGGAACCCCTTTGGCGTGGGGCAGACTGTTACCAGTGGGATTGTTTCAGCTTTAGCGCGTACACAGGTTGGCGTGTCTGACTATCAATTTTTCATCCAGACAGATGCCGCGATTAATCCGGGCAATTCAGGCGGTGCCTTGGTGACCTTGGATGGGAAGCTTATTGGTATCAATACAGCGATTTTCTCTCGCTCTGGCGGGTCTGTCGGGATTGGGTTCGCCATTCCAGCCAATATGGTACGGGCTGTTGTTGATGCAGCGGTTGATGGGAGGCAGGTGGAGCGGCCTTGGCTCGGCGCTTCGTTGCAGGTGGTGACCTCTGAGCTTGCTGAAACGCTTGGGCTAGACCGGCCGGGTGGGGCGCTTGTGCAGGATATTTATTCGGGCGGGCCGGCGGATCGTGGGGGACTGGCCATTGGCGATGTTATCCGCGCCATAGATGGGCGTGAGGTGGTGGACCCGCAGGGCGTGCAATATCGGATGGCGACCCGTGGGCTTGGCGGCACTATTGCTGTTGAATTCACACGGGACGGCTCTATTGGTAAAGCCAAGGTAGCCCTACAAAGCGCGCCTGAAGACCCTCCGCGCAATATTTTGGAATTGCGTGGGCAGCATCCTTTTGATGGCAGTACCGTTGGCAATCTATCGCCTGCCTTTGCCGAGGAGCTGCGTATCGATGCGTTTTCGCTTGGGGTTGTGGTTGTGCGTATTTTGCGGGGCAGTTCGGCCCACAGGGTGGGCTTGCGCCCTCGGGATGTGATTTTGGAGATCAGCGGCGAGAAAGTGGAGAGTGTCGCGCAATTGAAAGCGATGGTGGGGGAAAACCGCCGGGTCTGGGAGATGAAGATTAAACGGGGCAATGAGGTCATTACAGCCTCTGTTCGCGGTTGATTTAGAGCTGAGAGATGCGCGTGATCTAGTGTTCTGTTTTGATTGGTTTTCGGGTATATCTCTGCCATGAGCACCTTATTTGAAAGCGATGACCTTGCAGCTGGCGCGCCGCGGCCTTTGGCGGACCGTTTGCGCCCTCAAACATTGGAAGATGTTGTGGGACAGGACCATTTGGTGGGGCCTGAGGGGCCTATCGGACGGATGGTTCAGGCAGGGCATCTGAGCTCGATTGTCTTGTGGGGGCCGCCCGGCACCGGCAAAACCACGACGGCGCGCCTGTTGGCGGAGCGGGTGGGGCTGAAGTTTGAACAAATCTCGGCGATCTTTTCGGGCGTAGCGGACCTCAAAAAAGTATTTGAGACGGCACGTGTGACACGGCTTTCGGGGCGGGGCACGTTGCTCTTTGTCGATGAGATCCACCGTTTCAACAAAGCTCAACAAGATAGCTTTTTGCCGGTGCTGGAAGACGGCACAATCACCCTTGTGGGGGCGACCACTGAAAACCCCTCTTTTGAGTTAAATGCAGCTCTGCTCTCGCGGGCGCAGGTGCTTGTTTTGCGCCGGTTGGATGATGAGGCGCTTGAGGTGCTGCTTTGCCGCGCTGAGGCCTTTGAGGGGCGTCCCTTGCCGGTTACAGGCGACGCGCGGGCGGCTTTGCGGGCGATGGCGGACGGCGATGGCCGGTTTGTGCTTAATTTGGCCCAAGACCTTTATGCGCTGAATATCGAAGAGCCTTTGGGCACGTCGGAATTGGCCCATGCGGTGCAGCGACGGGCACCTGTGTATGACAAATCGGGCGAAGGGCACTATAATCTCGTCAGTGCACTGCATAAGTCGGTGCGCGGTTCAGACCCTGATGCGGCTCTTTATTGGTTCGCGCGTATGTTGGTGGGAGGGGAGCAGCCCTTGGCGATTTTGCGGCGGCTGGTGCGGATGGCTGTTGAAGATATCGGATTGGCTGATCCGCAGGCTTTAAGTCAAACTTTGGCCGCAAAAGATGCCTATGATTTTCTGGGTAGTCCCGAAGGTGAATTGGCTATTGCACAAGCTGTGATTTATGTCGCGACAGCGCCAAAATCCAACGGCAATTATGTCGCGTTTAAAGCAGCGATGAGAGAAGCTAAGAGTACGGGGTCTATTGCGCCGCCGGCTCATATTTTGAACGCGCCCACGAAGACGATGAAAGAGCTTGGCATTGGCGCGGGCTATGTATACGACCATGACACACCGGAAGGTTTTTCTGGCCAGAACTATTTCCCTGAGGAAATGGGCCGTCGTCAGTTTTACGCACCACCAGATCGCGGCTTTGAGCGCGAGATTAATAAGCGGCTGACCTATTGGGCGCGGCTTCGACAGGAGAAGTCGTCATGAAGATGTTGATGGCGGTCGCCGTGGGGGGCGCTGTAGGGGCCTCGGCTCGGTATTTATTCGCGTCGCAGGCGCTGCGACTGATGGGGCCTAACTTCCCGTGGGGAACGATCGGGGTCAATCTCATCGGGGCGTTTTTGATGGGGGTGCTTATTGAGCTGTTGGCTTTGCGGCTTTCGGTGAGCCCTGAGATGCGTGTGTTCTTGGTTACGGGTGTGCTGGGTGGTTTTACGACCTTCTCAGCTTTTTCGCTCGATATTGCAAATATGTTGGAACGTAAAGATGTGGCCTTAGCAGGTCTCTATGCGTTTGGTTCTTTGGGCGGCGGTGTCGTCGCTTTATTCTTTGGTCTTTGGTTGGTTCGGACGGTGTTGTCATGAGTGGTGTAGCGAAAATTATTGTACGGAAAGATGACGATGACATCCGTGTGGATCGGTGGTTCAAACGCCACTATCCAGA
>NVSO02000160.1 GCA_002401305.2 Rhodobiaceae bacterium
AAAGAGGTTTTGGTGCAGTCCGGGTCGCGTCATGAAGCCTATGTGATGAAACATTTTCCAAATGCCTTGCGCCGCACAGTGCCGACATTTGAAGAAGCGTGGGACCGGTTTGTGTTGGGCGAAGCGATGTTCTTCTTTGGAGATAGGGTGGCCATCCTTCAACGAATGGCAGGCACTCAATGTTGTATGTTGGCGGGGAAGCCAATTGTAGATGCGAGCTTTTTCTCGCAAGGTGTTGGGTTTGCTTTGCCGCATACCGACCTGTCAGCGCGGGTATCAGAAACAGCAGGGCAATCGAGCACGTCCCAGCGCCTCACCCTGAAAACTCAACTGGAAAATGGTCTGAGCGCCCTTATTGCCGACGGTACGTATGAAGACATCAGCACGAGATATTTTAATGAGAATATCTTTTAGAAGATCAGCAGGCTCTGCTCATTAGGCGACGACAAATCTCAAACTTCCATCAAATCCCGCGGCTTGCTGAAATGCATGAGACGGCCTGTGCCTTTGGCAACGTCGGTCCAGCAGTCACAATCAAATTCATAAACCACATAGCTGGCTGTTGGAAAATGTTCAAATTGCACGCGGGCCTGTGTTGGCTTGTCGCATTTCATCAGCTCAATGCTCAGCATTTCCAAGCCCGGGTTGTGTGAGATGACCAGCACTGTTTCCGCGCTGTCAGGTACAGCATGAATGCGCTCAAGGATTTCGTCAGGCATGGGCAGATAAAGTTCATCTTCAATCCACACATTTGCCGCGTCACCCAGCTTTTCATGGAGGGGACCAAGCGTCAGACGCGCCCGCTTTGCCGTGGAGCATAAAATAGTGTCAGGGGTGAAACCATTTTCGCACATGAAGTCAGCCATAAACACAGCCGTTTTCTCGCCGCGTTTGTTCAAACCACGGTCGTGGTCTTCAATCGCAGCATTTCCCCATTCAGATTTAGCGTGTCGCAGAAGGCAAAGGCGCTTCATGAGTGTATCTCTTCTTTTATTTCTTTGGCGTGCGATCCGAATTCGCACGAAATGGAAGCGCAAGGCTCCATCCCAATTGACTTGGTTCAGGCCCCCGGTAGGCAGACAGGCCGATATCCATACCTAAATGTCCAGCCTGAGGCCCCGCGCAAGATGATCCAAAAAGCCGGTCCCACAAGGGTATGTTAAAGCCAAAGTTTCGATCTGTCTCTGTTTGTATAACAGAGTGATGGGTCCGGTGCATATCCGGTGTCACGAGCACGAGGCGGAGCACTCTATCCATTCCCAGAGGTAACTTGAGATTGGCATGGTTGAAGAGGGCAGTTGCATTGAGAATAATCTCAAACAATATGACAGCTTCAGCCGTCGCACCCAGGGTAATGACCAGTGCGATTTTTATCAGCATACTGAATATAATCTCAACCGGATGAAAGCGAATGGCGGTCAGCGTATCAATGTCTTGATCGCTGTGATGCACTTTATGAAACCGCCAGAAGAACGGTGTGACATGGAAAATGCGGTGTTGCCAATAGATGGCCAGATCCAAAAGCAGCAATGTTGCAATCAGCTCCACCCAAGCGGGAAGTCCAAGGAGGGGCATCAACCCCCAACCCTGCGCTTGTGCCCAAAGGGCCGCCCCAACGGCCAGCACCGGAAAGGCATAACGCAACAGGAGAGAGTTCAGCAGGCTGAGTGCAAAATTAGTGCGCCACCGACCCACCCGGTTTTGCACGCGTGCGCGCCGGGGCAGCAGGGCCTCCAGCCCCATCATGAGCGCCAACATGCCACCAAATACACTAAGGCGTATAAGGCCTTCATGTTCTAGGAGGCTGTTGGCAAATGATCCCATGATGCGTCCTTTGGCATCTGATTATTCAACGGGTTTTGTCAGGCTGGCTTAGATGACAGCGTGACGTGCGCGGGCACCGCGTTCAATGGCAGCGGTGGTGAGTTTTTCTAGCTCCAATGTGTCCGCAAGGATTTGCAAGAGGCGTAGTTCTTCTGGCTCGATTGAGAGGTCAGAGGCGGCCACTTCAACCGCAACAGCGTAAGCTGTTTCGCGCAAATGCACGGGCAGGGATTCTTTAGCAAGGCCGAAAACAGCTTCCAGACCGCCTTCTTCTTGCAAAATAGCGCCGCATTCTTCAGACACTTGCACAAGCTTGTCGGGGGAAAATCCCTCAAAAACGGGCAGGAAGGTCACCATATTGCCGATATCTTGCAATTCACGGTCGCTCATGGAGCGGTCCACGGCAGACATTGTCACCATTATATAAATCAAGGCGGCGTGCGGGCTAATGGTTTGCGTCATGGAAGGTTTTCCTACTTTACTGTGAAGTTGGCTCGCGACGTGATCATACGTCTGCAAGCCGCATATTGAATGGAGGGCTGACAGACATCAGCTCCTAGTTGTCCCCAAATCTATGGAATTCGGCGCTGGGAAACAAGCTTTAGCGGGCTATAGAGGATCATCTACAGCAAATTAGATCGAAGATGTACTAACAAGACCGTGAATTGGGCATGACGGGCAGAATTTCCGGCGAAGGTTCTGAGCCACCACTGGGTTTCAGCGTTGATTGAAGAGCTTGACCGTTTCAATCGCCTGAGCAAGGCCCACTCGTTCAATCTCGATTTCTGGAGGAAATGCCGTTGTCAGGCGCGTTGGCAATTGCGCGTCCAGCATCACAAAAACACCTCGGTCTGAATGACTGCGGATCAGCCGGCCAAAGGCCTGTTTCAGCTTGAGCCGGGTAATCATGTCGTCGTAACGCGATTTGCCAAAGGTTTCCCGCCGCGCCTTGTGCAGAATGTCTGGGCGGGCCCATGGGGTACGATCAAAAACGATCAGTCGCAATGAACGGCCCGGCACATCCACTCCGTCGCGAATGGCATCTGTTCCCAAAAGACAAGAATCAGTTTCGGCCTTAAAAATATCGATGAGCGTGCCGGGATCAATGGCATCTACATGTTGTGCATAAAGGGGAATGCCATGTTCGCTCAGAGGGCCCAGCAACTTGTTTTGCACATCACGCAACCGGCGAATGGCCGTGAACAATCCCAACGCCCCCCCGTGAGACGCCAAGAAGAGCTCCCGGTAAGCCGACGCCACTTGGTCCGGCGAGTTCCGGTTCACATCTCTCACCACCAAAATGCGCGCCTGTTTTGCATAGTCAAACGGCGAACTAAACGCGGCACGCTGGGCTGCATGGGGAAGGTGGCGGGCACCTGTGCGCGTATCCGCGTTCTCCCAGTCCCGGCTAATAAGGGGGGTCGTGTCGGTCTGAGGGTCCGACGGAACTCCATCTTTGCTTGCCGGTGTGGGCGGTTCTAAAACTTCATCGCGCAATGTTGCCGATGTAATCAACACGCCTTGCGCTTGCCCATAGACTGTTTCAACAAGCGGGCGTGTGGGATCGATCCAATGGCGGTGCAACCCGGTGTCAATGTCGCGTACGCCGTCGCGGTCGAGTGAAATCCAACTGACGAAGAGCCCGGCTTCGGGATCGGGCGAGCTGTCGCTTTGTGCAACCGCCGTGCGCACAAGGTCGCCCAACATCCGGCGCCATGCCAGCAGCAAGGTTTGGTTGCGCCGTTCCAGCCCCCGAATGAGGGCATCAATGCGCACCCGGGTGGACGTTCCCAAACGCTCCGCGCCGTCGTCTAGTACATCACGCAATCCTTCGATTAACCCTTTAAAAGCGCGTGATAATGTGGAGAGTGTTTGATCCAGTGTACCGGCTTGGCTCAAAACAGTTTCGGGCAATTCAGCGATCTCAGTTTCAAGCGAATATCCCGTCGACCGTCCGTCACTGCGTGCCAACACCAATTGGCGGCAGGTCGCCAGAAACTTTTCAGCTGCCCCCTTAGGCTGCCCGTCGGCCAATCTGTTTTGCCAACCCGGTGCGGGCAGTCCCATCGCTGCTTTCAACGCCATCTGCAGGGCCTCTTCACCGCTGGAGTGGCCATCAATCAAATCGCCCGCTCGGTCTATGAGACCGCGACCACGCGCCCGGCTTCGGGTTTCTGTGCCTCTAATCCATCGGCGCAGTTCTGCTGTTTCAAGACCTGTGATGTGAGAGGAGAAAGCACTATCAGCCGC
>NVSO02000161.1 GCA_002401305.2 Rhodobiaceae bacterium
ATGGCGCCGGAAAAATTGGATGTTGGTTTTGTGGCTCAGCTTAAGCGTGTGGCACAAGCGTTTCCAGATGCTTTGTGGTTGGCGCAGTCCTTTTTGTATCGGGGGGACAGTCGGCAACGCATGCAGGAAATAATGAATTTGGCGCAGGTTGCGGGCGTGCCTTTGGTGGCCACAAATGATGTGCTGTATCACGTGCCCGGGCGGCGACCGTTGCAAGATGTGTTGACGTGTATTCGCGAACACCAACTTCTCTCTGAGGCAGGATTTTTACTGGAGAGTAATGGGGAGCGACATCTTAAGACGGGTGAGGAGCTGTCACCGCATTTTACGGAGTGTCCCGAAGCTATCGGTGCGTCGTTGGAGATTATGCAGCGGTGCACGTTTTCTCTGGATGAGCTGGCATATGAATATCCCGACGATACATTTGATGATGATTTGGCGCCGCAAGACTTACTCAAGAAACTAACATGGGAGGGAGCTGCGGACCGGTATCCTGACGGGGTGCCTTCTAAGGTTGAGAAAATCATTTCGCATGAGCTTGCGCTGATTGATGAGCTCTCCTACGCGCCCTATTTTTTGACGGTGTATGATATCGTCCGGTTTGCGCGCTCTCAAAACATTCTGTGCCAAGGGCGGGGCTCTGCGGCCAATTCGGCGGTGTGTTTTTGTTTGGGCATTACCTCGGTTGACCCCAGCAAGATTGATCTTTTGTTTGAACGTTTTATTTCGACCGAACGCAATGAGCCGCCGGACATTGATGTTGATTTTGAACATGAGCGGCGTGAAGAGGTCATTCAATATATCTACAATAAATATGGACGTCATCGGGCAGGGTTGGCGGCCACGGTGATAACGTACCGTGCGCGTTCGGCGGTGCGTGACGTGGGTAAAGTGCTGGGTCTCTCTGAAGACGTGGTGGGCGCGCTGGCGAAGATGACGTGGGGCTGGTCGAGCAAGGCGATGGAGGATGAACAAGTGCTCCAGGCTGGGCTTGACCCCACGGATGAAAAACTGCGTATGGCGTTGGCGTTGACTGAGGAGCTGATTGGGTTCCCGCGCCATCTGTCTCAGCATGTGGGTGGGTTTGTGATCACCAAAGGGCCGCTTGATGAGGTGGTGCCTATTCAGAATGCGGCGATGGAAAATCGTACCGTTGTGGAGTGGGATAAGGATGACCTTGATACGCTCGGCATTTTGAAAATTGATGTATTGGCGCTCGGCATGTTGTCGTGCATTCGCCGGGCGTTCGATTTTATGGAGCGCCATTACGGGGTGCAACACAATCTGGCGAGTTTGCCGCCGGAAGATCCTGCTACCTATGACATGCTCTGTAAGGCGGACTCCGTTGGGGTGTTCCAAGTGGAAAGCCGTGCGCAGATGACAATGTTGCCTCGGCTACGCCCGCGTACTTTTTATGACCTTGTGATCGAAGTTTCCATTGTGCGCCCGGGGCCCATTCAAGGCGGTATGGTGCATCCCTATCTGCGCCGACGGAATGGGGAAGAAGACGTTGTTTTCCCCTCTAAAGAACTGGAAGAGGTGTTGGGTAAAACTTTGGGCGTGCCGCTTTTCCAAGAACAAGTGATGAAGATTGCGATTGTTGCAGCTGGCTTTACACCTGCTGAAGCAGATCGATTGCGCCGAGCGATGGCCACTTTTCGCAAGGTCGGCATTATTCATGAGTTTGGTGAAAAGCTTGTGGGCGGCATGGTCGAGCGTGGTTATGAGGAAGAGTTTGCGCAGCGTTGCTTTAAACAGATAGAGGGCTTTGGTGAGTATGGGTTTCCTGAAAGCCATGCAGCTTCCTTTGCGCTGTTGGTCTATGTGTCTGCATGGTTGAAGTGCCATTATCCGGATGTGTTTTGTGCGGCCATCCTCAATAGCCAGCCGATGGGGTTTTATGCGCCTGCACAATTGGTGCGAGATGCGCGGGACCATGGGGTTGAAATGTTGCCAGCCGATATCAACCATTCAGATTGGGATTGCACGCTTGAACCTGCTGAGGGTGCCCAAGCGCCGGGGCGTCAATTTGGGGTGCGTTTGGGGCTGCGTCAGATCAAGGGCCTGAGGGCTGCATTTGCGGAACAAATTATGGACGCGCGCGGGCAAGGTTATGATTCTGTGCGTGACTTATGGTTGCGCACAGGGCTTGCCCCTTCCGTGTTGGAGCGGTTGGCGAATGCGGATGCGTTTTCCTCTTTGGGTTTGGACCGCCGGGGTGCGTTGTGGGCCGTACGAGGCCTTGGACAATCAGAAGGGCGGACGGCACAACCAGCTCCACTGCCGCTTTTTGTGGGATTGGAGGAGGGGGGCTTTCAAGCTGAGCCAGATGTTTACCTGCCTCCCATGCCACCGGGAGAACAGGTGGTTTATGATTATGCGACGATGCGGTTGTCGCTCAAAGCCCATCCGCTTCATTTCTTGCGACGGGACTTTCGTCAACGGGGGATTGTGACCCATGACCAGTTGGACCGTATTGATGATGGGCGGGCTGTCAGTTTGGCCGGGTTGGTGCTGGTGCGCCAACGGCCGGGCACGGCGAGCGGAGTGATCTTTGCCACGTTGGAAGATGAGACGGGTGTGGCGAATATCATCATCTGGCCGAAAGTTTTTGAGAAGTACCGGCGGGTGGTTTTACAGTCTCGTCTGCTGCGTGTGCGGGGACGCGTTCAAAAAGAATCTGGGGTTATTCATGTGATCGCACATGAATTGGAGGACTACACGCACCACCTTTTGACCCTGACGTCGGGCGAAGAGGGTGTGCTTAAACCGGGGCAGAGTGTTCATGAGCAAGAGAGCATTGATGGCGCGCTACGGCATGTGAGTGAAGAACAATTACGTGCTGCGCGGTTGATGCCGCGCAGCCGTGATTTTCACTAGGTGATGTTTGGTATCCCTAGTCTGCTGGTGTCGAAAGCGGTACGGGCTTGTGCCAAATCAACTCTTGCCCCGGTTGCGGCACCAAGGGAATGAGGCGGGCAAGGATGAGTGATATGACGGCCATGCCGGCACCTAGATAGAAGACGAGGCTTGGATCATAGAGCCAGATAAGGCCGAAGGCTGCCGGTATGATGACGGCTGCGATGTGATTGATGGAAAAGGCAACGCCCGCCGTGGGCGCTATGTCGGCGGGGTCTGCGATCTTTTGGAAATAGGTTTTCATAGCGATGGCCATGGCAAAGAACATGTGATCGATGACATAGAGGGTGGCTGCCCAGCCTGCATCTTCAACCAAGGCGTAGGCTATGAACACGGGAATAAGGCCTAAGTATTCAAAGGTAAGGGCTTTGCGTTCGCCAAACCGGGAGATTAATTTTCCGATGTAGGGGGCTAAAAACATGTTGAGGGCTTGATTGATGAGAAAGAGGCCGGTGATGGCGGCAACAGAATAACCAAACTTCTCAACCATCATGAAGCCTGCGAACACCACGAAAATTTGGCGACGGGCACCTCCCATGAAGGTGAGGGAATAATAGAGCCAATAGCGAGGGCGCAATACAAGGTGTTTGCGCTGGGGGGTGTGGCCTTCAAATTCGGGAAACGCGCGCCATGCAAAGAGAGCAATGAGCCCGGTTATGGCGCCACCGGCCAGATAGACCCATTTGTAATCTAGCTCCGCGAGGGTCCAGATCAGGAAAATCAATCCATAGGCGATCAAGCTTGCAAAGCCAGCCATGGCAATGATGCGGCCCAACATGACGGGGGCCTCTTTTTTGGGGAGCCATTGCAAGGTGAGGGATTGTTGTGCTGTTTCAAAATAGTGATAGCCCACGGACATAAGGACCGTGGTGCAATAGAGGCCAATTTCGGTGGGGAAGAAGCCCGTCATTGCAGTTCCGATGCCCAATACAGCCAGAGAGAGGAGCGCAAAACGCTGCTCCTTCATGGCGAGTAGAATAAAGACAAAGGTAAAAGCGAGAAAACCGGGCACTTCGCGCAAGGACTGCAACATGCCCATGTCGGCACCGGTGAAGGCTACCCGCTCGATTGCGAAGTTATTGAGGAGAGATTGCCACGTGGCGAAAGAAAGGGGGACGCCTGCTGCCATAAGCAACAAGAGCATCTCTGGGCGTTTCCAGTCTTTTCGTGTGATTGATTTAAGTAAATCACGCATCAGTATCCCTCCCCGCATTTGGCGGGAGTATAGCCAAATTTGACGGGAATTATAGAATAGAACGGTGGAAAGACCCGTCATAAAAAATGGCCCCCCAATTCAGTGGAGAGCCATTTGATATATTCAAAAGAACCAATTTAGACGCGTGAAAGTTCTTTCATTGCGCCATCAAGGCCTTCGATGGTGAGGGGATACATACGTTCCGCGAAGATCTGTTGAATGATCTGGGTGGACGGTGTGTATTCCCAATGTTTCTCAGCCATTGGATTGAGCCAAACAGCGCTCTCGTAGACTTGTTGAAGGCGCTCCAACCAAATGCCG
>NVSO02000162.1 GCA_002401305.2 Rhodobiaceae bacterium
AACCAAGCTGAGGGTGAAGATAGTCCTGCGGTGCGCGACCAAGTGATGGATGTTGTGCGGGCCCGGTTCCGGCCTGAGTTCCTCAATCGTCTTGATGAGATCTTGTTGTTCCATCGGTTGAGCCGAGGTCAAATGGATTACATCGTGGATATCCAGCTGGGCCGTTTGCGCAGCTTGCTTGAAGGCCGCAATATTACGCTGAACCTTAATGAAGAGGCTCGGAGTTGGTTGGCTGACAAAGGGTATGATCCTGTCTATGGGGCCCGGCCTTTGAAACGGATGATACAGCGCCACGTCCAAGACCCGTTGGCTGAGTTATTGCTCGATGGCACGGTCATGGACGGGGACACAGTCGACGTGTCGGCCAGTGAAGCCGGTATCCTATTGAATGGGAAGCTGTTCGAGGTCTCTGCACACTAATTGGCGCTGGGTTACAGAATGTGAAAAAGGCCGGGTGTGATCCCGGCCTTTTTGTATGTCAGGTGCCTCAAAACTGAGGACGACGGGCTTACTGCTGTATGGAATGGGGGCACGAAAAAGCCCCCGCATATCTGCGGAGGCTTTTTCAGTTTCTAGTCTCATCTCTCAACAAGTGCTTATTGAGCTGAGCTATCCGTTGTTGTTGTCCGTGCATCGGCCACTTTGGTAATGGCGGGCGCACTGGCCATCATCAGGTTGGTTTGGCGTTGGGCCGTGACGTAATGGGCCAGATCAACCTTTGCCAATTTGCGACCTGTTGGGACGCGGATGCGTTGCGGATTTACTTTTTTGCCATTGATGTGCACTTCATAATGCAGGTGAGGTCCCGTTGAGCGGCCTGTGGTGCCGACGTATCCGATAACTTGACCTTGGCGTACCCGTTTGCCTTTTTTGATACCGCGCGCATATCCATTCATGTGGGCGTAGGCTGTTTTATAGCCATTGGCGTGGCGAATTTTGACGTATTTGCCGTAGCCGCCATTGCGCTGGGCTTTTTCAATGATGCCGTTACCCGCTGCATAGATGGGTGTGCCGCGCGGCGCTGCAAAGTCAGTGCCGGTGTGCATTTTGGTGTAACCCAATACCGGGTGACGCCGTTTGCCGAAGCTGGATGAAATGCGGGCGCCATCAACAGGCGTTTTCATGAGGAACTTCTTCATGGATTGGCCGTCTTTGTCGAAATAGTCCCAGCCGCCTTTGTCAGGCTCGAAGCGCCATAGTTTACGTTCACGCCCACCCACTGTCATAGATGCATAGAGCACGTTGCCATTGCGGACGGCAGTGCCTTTATCATCATAGTCGCGGGCAAAGAAGACTTCGAATTTGTCGCCCTGGCGCATCTCGCGTTGAAAGTCGATGTCGTAGGAATACATGCGGATCATTTCAACAACGATGGCCGCTGGTACGCCTGCTTTGTCAGCCGCTAAGAAGAGGCTGGAATTAATGGTGCCAGCTGCGCGCACATAACCGGTTTTTAGCTCGGTGATGATTTCGCTGGCGTCATAGGTGCCGTCTTCTTTGCGGTTGATGGCAATGTGACGGTCAACGGCGGTGCGCATGCTGATGTTGGCAAGCTGAGCCCTAACAGGATCAGCGCTTTCGTCGGCTTGTGGCCATTGCTCAAATGTCAGGTCTAATTTTTGACCTGCGCGAAGCTTGCGCACATCAAACAAAGGTTTGACGGCCGCAATGGCGTAATTTGCATCTGTGCGGGTTGCCCCTGAACGGGTCAACGCGGACATTAAGGTGTCACCAGAGCGCACGGCGATGGTTTTGGTCACCCGCTCGGGTTCAAATACCGGCAATTCGGCATCTACTTGCGATGGTGCCAGTGTTTCCAACGGGCTTGTTGGCTCAAATGTGCTGGTGGCAAAATCCGAAGGAGCAAGGCTTGCTGTAGTAAGCGAGCGCTCTTCTATGGTTTCGGCCAAGAAAGTGTTGGTGGGTTCAGCGGAGCTTTCAGGCTGACCCGCGTTCTGTTGGATCAGCGGAAGGCTTGCAAGTGGGGCAATGGAGCCACTTGTTTTGATGGCATCGCCGGTAATCGTGCTTTGCGCCGCCAATTGGGCGCTAGTAGTTGCCGGGCTTGCTTGTTTTGTCTGATGGGGCGCAAAGGAGATCATCGTCGGTGCGACGCTGGTGTCCGGTGCAGCCTTGGCTGTAACAGTTGCATCAGATGCAGAGAGCATAAAGACCAAGCCGGTGCTCAACAACAATGCAGACGTGCCTGCAAGCACGGCGGATGCCATGCCCCAGCGCCCACTTTGCGGCAGGCTTGCCAATACTGTTTTAAGATCATCTGCTAGGCAGGACGCTAAATGGCGACCCTGATACGCAATGGATACTGACTTGGCTGCAAGCTTAGTTGCAGTGCCACTTACTATACTATCAGTCACTCTTGTCCCCGACTTGAACACTGGATCCCCCCAGGAGAACGGCTCTGATACGGCTAACTGTGCCATATTTGTACAAAGATCCGCCCGGTTCTGATCGAACGATGACGCTCGGATGAGCGCCTGTCAATCTATTCATCTTCTGTTCATCTATTTCCCAAAAGTCCGGACATTATGGATAGGACTCTTAGTCATATGAACGGTTTAGGTTCAACGCTTACAGCAAAAGTGTGTCAGATCGGTATACAGCCGTAGCGTTACAGACACTGATGCAGGAACTGTGCAACAGCACTCTCTATAGAGTAGGGAGAGATGGTTAATGGGCTGTTAACTATTTGGCGCAGGGTTCTGGGCTGCACGCCTATATATATGACTACTTGTTATAGACGTATTAGAGGCTATCCGTTCTTACATGCCACCACGATAGCTTAGTGTCAGCTGAAGGATGGATTACCGGAACGAGTCCGGCAATGACGCCTTGGGCAGGCGGTGAGGCGGAAGGGTTGGTCACGAAGGGGGGGAGGCCGAGGTGTGGGCAGTGTGCCGATGCTCTTGTTGTCTCTCTCTCTTTCTCCTTCTTTCTCAATCTTTCTCATTCTCTTTGCTCTTTCTCTCGTCATCTCCGGGTTTATCCCGGAGATCCAGGGTGCGGCAGGGGGATTGGGTGTGTTTTGTGCTGGGCTTCTATTTGGCGTGGCGCATTGTTGGTTGGGGGAAAGGTTAATGTTTTTGGGGGTTTGGGTTGGGTGATTCACATTTTGAGTCAGGTTTTTGGTTTTTGGTTTGTGATTTGGTTGGAATTGAGTGGGTTTTGGGGTTGTTGAGGTAGAAAGTTTGAATCTTTTCAAGGGTTTGTGGGATTAGGTTTGGCTGTTTTCTGGGGTTTTTTGGGGTTGTTTTGAGAAAGATGAAAAAAGATTGAGAAAAGGGGGAAATGGGGTTTGACAGTTTGAGGTGATACTCATATAAACCGCGCTCACCAGGGCGATGCAGTCGCAAGACAGGACGCACTGGGGACTTCGAGGGATTGGCGCTAAGGCGCGGAAAGCTTGATGTTTTGAATGGTTTTTGGAGCTTGAAGCTCTGAAATAAAGTTCAAAAAAATGTCACACAGGACTTGCTAATCAGTGGGGAATGTGGGATAAGATCGAAGACCAACCGCTTCGAGATTTGATCTAACGCCTCTTTGTTAAAGAGGAGGTGTGAGGGTCGATTTTGTGCCCGACACTGGCTTTGTCAGTTAGGGAAAGTAGTTGGCTTTCGTGACAGTTTTCGATCCGTAAGGGTCTTGGGTCCGAAGGGACCTGTGTAGAAGGGCAAGTTTAGCTCGCCTTTTTGTACGAATGCTCTTTGATATTGTTGAAACGAGAAAGAGAAACGTAGACGGCGGTGTCTTAGCTGTTCTCAAGGTCTTCGGACTTTGTTGAACGAACCAGATACCGACTATCTAACGTTTCTAAAATACCCTGTCTTCTATTTGGGCTCTGACTTCGGTTGGAGATTAGATAGAGACAATTTGAGTGTTTTAATTGCGTAAGGTCCCATATTCCAATGGGATTAAGATAGTCAGATCAGCTCAACTTGAGAGTTTGATCCTGGCTCAGAACGAACGCTGGCGGCAGGCCTAACACATGCAAGTCGAACGAGAAGCTGGCTTCGGTCAGTGGAGAGTGGCGCACGGGTGAGTAACGCGTGGGAATTTGCCTTCTGGTACGGGATAACGTTTGGAAACGGACGCTAATACCGTATGAGGTCTACGGATCAAAGATTTATCGCCAGAAGAGAAGCCCGCGTAGGATTAGGTAGTTGGTGTGGTAATGGCGCACCAAGCCGACGATCTTTAGCTGTTCTGAGAGGAAGATCAGCCACACTGGAACTGAGACACGGTCCAGACTCCTACGGGAGGCAGCAGTGGGGAATCTTGCACAATGGGCGAAAGCCTGATGCAGCCATGCCGCGTGAGTGAAGAAGGCCTTAG
>NVSO02000163.1 GCA_002401305.2 Rhodobiaceae bacterium
CCGACGCAAATGCCTGTTGCACCAGCCGTTGCTGCCATCGCCAACCGTATTTCACGCGATGCCCCGCCGCGCCCTATTTCAATGGTGAGCTCATTGACCACACGCCGCGCCCGATTGAAATCAGAACGCCCCTATTTGCGACTGATCAAATCAGAGGCCCCAGCAATCGATGACGCCCGTTAGCCAACCGCTGACACCCGATAAATGGCTCTGTGTTCACGCCCAATGACAACGCCTCGCTTCGACATTCACGTCGGCGAGGCGTTTTCGTTGGTAGATGTCATTTGAAAAGGATGGGGTTAGTGACCCGTGATCCGGTTGATGGCTTCCGCCAGCCGATCGCGCACACCAATAGCACCGCGCATGTCACACAAAGACAATTCTACGCCGCGCAAATCAGCTCCAGTCAAATCCGCATCAACAAAACTAGCCCCTTTGACCTGAGCTCCCCGCAAGTCTGCCCCAATGAGAGTTGCCCCCTCAAAATTGACGCCGCTTAAATCTGCTTCGGTAAAGTCGCTTGCCGACAGGCTGGCACCCGAGAAATTACTTGGCCACATACGCCCATTGCCACCTGCAATAGGCATCGCGGACAGATCGACATAAGCCATCCGCGCACCGTGCATTATGGCACCAACAAAACAGGCACCGCGCATGTCGCACAACGACAATTCTACACCGCGCAAATCAGCCCCGGTCAAATCTGCATCAACAAAACTCGCCCCTTTGACCTGAGCTCCGCGCAAGTCTGCGCCAATGAGAGTTGCCCCCTCAAAATTGGCGCCGGTTAAGTCTGCTTCAGTAAAGTCACTTGCCGAAAGGCTGGCACCCGAGAAGTTACTGGACCACATACGCCCATTGCCACCTGCAATAGGCATCGCTGACAGGTTTACATAGGCCATCCGCGCGCCGTGCATTATGGCACCGACAAAACAGGCCCCGCGCAAATCCGACCCCTCAAAATCAACATTTGCTAGCATCGCCTTGCTGAAGTCCGTCATGGAAAAATTACCGTCGATCAACCGCGCCTCTGCCAACAAACATCCCGTAAGATTAGCCGCCGACAACTCAACCTCAGCCGCATCAAGTCCTGTAAGGTCAATGCCTTCAAACTTGGCCTGCTTACCTTGGCGCCCGGCCGTCACAATCCACTTGCGATGAAGACTGATCAACTCACTCAGTGAAGCTCCCAGAGTTTCTTGGCCCGCCGGCAACGACACACCCTCCATGGAGGCCACATCATCCAAAGCGCCACGAGAAAACTGAGCGGATGTGAGGTTCGCCCCATCCAAATTACAGCCATCTAAAACAGATCCGGTTAGGCTGGCTCCGCGCAGGTCGCAATTACTCAAGTTCGCATTGCTCAAGTCCGCCCCGGTCAACACAGCCCCACTTAAGTTCGCCCCGGAGAAGTCACATCCGTTAAGACGCGCCCCTTCTAAATTTGCTTGACTGAGGTCTGCTCCGTGTCCCACCAACCGGCCCAAACGCGCATTTGCCAAATTGGCGTGGCTCAAATTGGCCCCGTCCAGCCGTGTGGAAGGATCACCACGATCAATGTAGCTTAACTCGCCATCTTCACTTTGCTCCATAATGGAGCCATCGCGCAGATCAGCGTCTGTGAGGTCAACCTCGCGCAAATCAGCGCGGTACAAACTGCACCCGCGCAAATCAGCCCGTCTTAGATCAGCCCCAACTAAATTTGCTCGTTGAAGGTTTGCGCCAAACAGATTCGCTTGCACCATCTTGGCGCCGAAGAACTTTGCACCCACAGCGTTCATGCCAACAAGTTCAGCTTCACTCAATTCACATTGAGAGAAGTCCAAGTTTTCTGCTTTTTGATAGGATAAAATCAACCGTTTGCCGCCAGATTCCCGTTGCACAAACCGTTTATGGTCATCAAGGGACTGCCAAAGACTAGATTGACTAATGCGCTTTTTCGATACTTTTTGGGCCACAGAGGCTCCCTTCAACCTTTAGGTGACCATATTTGGATTGAGGAAACGTAAAGTAAAAAAAAGCGGGCCCCCGAAGGAGCCCGCAAATTCTATAGTAAAATCAACACTATGCAGAAGCAAGTGCCCGATCTTCAACAATCGAAACATCTTCGGAAGGCAACGGCGCTTTACCCAAAATGTCGTCTGAAATTTTCTCAGCAATCATAATCGTTGGCGCATTCGTATTCCCACCGATCAACGTCGGCATAACCGACGCATCAATCACGCGCAGACCTTCAACACCGCGCACGCGGCATCGTTCGTCCACAACCGCCATAGGATCATTACCCATTTTGGCAGTTCCCACGGGGTGATAGATGGTTTCTGCATTGGCGCGGATCCACTCATCAATCTCGGAATCACTTTGAACGTCTGCACCCGGTGCTTGTTCTTTACCAGTGAAAGCCGCCATCGCAGGCTGCTCTAGAATTTTCCGGCCAATACGAAGCCCTTCACGCATGACATCCCGGTCAGTCTGAGACTCAAGATAATTTGGCTGAATGAGAGCGTGCTGGAAAGGGTCAGTACTGTGAAGACCAATAAAGCCTTTGCTTTCAGGACGCAGCTGACAGACGTGAGTTGTAAACCCGTGCCCACCAGATTCCCCACGCGCATGGTCTTTCATAATGGCTGCGAGGAAGTGGATTTGAATGTCCGGCATTTCAAGCTCAGGCCGTGTTTTCAAAAAGCCGCCTGCTTCCAAACCATTCGAAGTGCCAAGACCCTTTTTGGCGAAGATATATTGCATACCCGTCATCAAAGCCCGAAGCGGGTTCATTTGACTGTGCAAGGTAACCGGCTGCAAACACTCAGTGTGGATCATCACATCAAGGTGATCTTGCATGTTCTGACCAACGCCTGGCAGATCAGCGACGACATCAATGCCGAATTTCTTCAGATACTCGCCATTACCAATGCCTGATAGCATAAGGGTTTGAGGTGAATTGACGGCACCACCGCACAGCAGAACTTCAACATCAGCATAAACCTGTTTGATTTTTTGCTTCTGAATATATTCCACACCAATCGCGCGTTTGTCTTTGAACAGAATGCGCGAGGTCATGGCTTCGGTGATGACTTCAAGGTTCGGACGTTTGAGAGCTGGGACCAAATAGCCTTTGGCAGCACTACA
>NVSO02000164.1 GCA_002401305.2 Rhodobiaceae bacterium
CCGCGACACCGCCAGTGAGAGCTAACGGCACGCCAGAGAAGATTAGGAGTGCGGCACGTCCAGAACCAAAGGCCATAAACAGCAGGCCAAAAATCAGCAACAATGTGACCGGCACAACAACCATCAAGCGCTCACGCGCTGAGATCAATTGCTCAAATGTACCGCCATATTCTGTCCAATAGCCTGGAGGCAGGTTTACTTTCTCACGCACCACCTGTTGGACATCCTCTACAAAGCTGCCCAAATCTCGACCGCGAACATTAGACGTGACAACAACACGGCGTTTGCCGTTTTCGCGGCTAATCTGGTTTGGCCCATAAGCTATTTCCAATCGCGCCACCTCTTTAAGCGGAACATAGTTGGGCTCATAGCCAGTCTCTTCTTGATGAACTTGAGATAAGGGTATTGGCAAACGCTTGAGCGCCTCGATATCGGTGCGTAAATGCTCAGGCAGACGGACCACCAGATCAAAACGTCTATCCCCCTCAAAAACCTGTCCTGCTTTTTTACCTCCCATAGCCACCTGCACGACTTCTTGTACATCAGCAATGTTCAGCCCATAGCGATCTAACGCTGCCCGGTCTGGCAATATTGAAAGAACGGGAAGACCCGATACCTGTTCAACTTTGACATCCGCTGCGCCCTCTACTGTTTTGAGAATAGTGGCAATTTCTTGAGCAGATGTAAGCAACTGATCCAGATCGTCACCGTAAACTTTGACAGCCAAATCACTGCGCACCCCAGAAATCAGCTCATTAAACCGCATCTCAATGGGCTGGGTGAACTCATAATTATTTCCCGGAACCTTCTCAAGTGCTTCTTCAATTTCACTGATTAGATCTGCTTTGGACTTATCGGGATAAGGCCACTCGTCACGCGGTTTAAGCATGACGAATGTATCCGCTACGTTAGGGGGCATTGGGTCAGTGGCGACCTCGGCTGTGCCGATTTTACTGAACACTTCCTTCACTTCAGCAAATGTTCGAACGGTCTTTTCGACCTCAATTTGCATCTGAACCGACTGACTTAAAGACGTGCCGGGGATCCGCATCGCATGGAGCGCGATGTCCCCTTCATCAAGACTTGGGATAAACTCTGTGCCCATCCTTCCTGCGAGGAACACACTAAACACAACCAATATGGCAGCGCCTCCGATAATGTTTTTGGGGTGGCCTAAGCTCCAAAGTAGCATTGGTTTATACCACTCCTTGGACTTACGGATGATGGCATTCTCTTTTTCTTCCACCTTACCGGTCACAAATAATGCCACGGCAGCTGGAACAAAGGTCAGAGACAAAAGCAATGCGGAAAGCAGTGCTGTCACCACGGTAAATGCCATCGGGTGGAACATTTTACCCTCAATGCCTGAGAGTGAGAAGATTGGCAAATACACGACTGTGATGATGATAACCGCAAAGACGCTGGGCTTGATAACCTCTGCCGTCGCTTCGGCCGTGAGCTTAAATCGCTCCTCCTTTGTCAGTATCCTACCCAGATCATGTTGTGCCATGCCAAAGCGTCGAATGCAGTTTTCAATAATAATCACTGCACCATCGACGATAAGACCAAAATCCAACGCACCAAGGCTCATCAAATTGCCAGAGATGCCCCGCTCAACCATGCCTGTAATTGTCATCAGCATGGATATCGGAATAACGACAGCCGTAATGAGGGCTGCACGAATATTACCCAGCAACAAAAATAGAATGACAACGACCAGTAAGGCGCCTTCCACCAAATTTTTCTCAACGGTGGCAATCGTACGATCTACGAGCGAGGTACGGTCGTAAACCGTGCGGGCAACAATCCCATCTGGCAGGCTGTCATTTATCACTTTCAATTTGTCTGATACACGCTGCGCCACCTCCATGCTGTTTTCGCCCATCAACATCATGGCTGTGCCCAGCACCACTTCCACACCATTTTGCGTTGCCGCACCGGTGCGTAAAGGGGAGCCAAGTTTCACGTCGGCAATATCGCGTATACGGATGGTAAGCTCATCGCGTTTGGTCATGATGATATTCTCAATATCATCGATATTCTTGACCTGTCCCGGGATGCGGATCAAATATTGCTCACCATTTTTTTCAATGTAACCAGCCCCGACATTGGCGTTATTATTCTCCAATGCTTGAGCCACATCATGAATGGTAAGGCCGTAAGCCAACAGGCGCTCCGGATAAGGCATAACGTGGAATTGTTTTTTGTAGCCACCGATGGAGTTGACCTCAACCACACCTTTGAGATTTCTCAATTGGGGAACAATAATCCATTCCTGCACCGTCAATAAATCCATCGGCGTGTAGGCAGTGCCGTCCGACTTTATGGCACCCTCTTCGACTTCCACAACATAGGAGAATATCTCCCCTAGGCCTGTAGCGATCGGTCCCATAATGGGCTCAAGGCCCGCCGGAATTTCACTTTTGATCTGAGATAGCCGTTCGCCCAATAACTGACGGGCAAAATAAATGTCCGTGCCATCTTCAAAAACAACTGTCACCTGACTAAGGCCGTAGCGCGATAAGGACCGTGTGTAATCTAGCTTAGGAATGCCAGCTAGCACGGTTTCGATGGGAAAGGTTACGCGCTGTTCCACTTCCAGCGGTGAGTACCCTTGTGCCTCAGTATTAATCTGCACCTGTACGTTGGTGATGTCGGGTACAGCATCTATCGACAGGCGACTGAAATTGTAGACGCCCAGCAGCATAAACCCCAGCACAGCAAACATAACCAGCCAGCGATGCCGGATGGATAGGTAGATAAGTTTCTCTAACATAATTGGCTCCGCGTTCTAATGTTCGTGTTTCGCAGCGGCTTTCCCGATATCTGCTTTAACAATGAAACTTCCTTGGCTCACATAGTGCTCTCCGACCTTCAAGCCTTCGAGTATCTCGACATATGTTCCGTCACTTTTGCCAAGTTTAACGGCGCGCATTTCGTAAACATCACCTTCCTTAACGAACACCACTTTGGTGTCATTCATACGCTGCACAGCTTCTTCTCTGACAGCCAAAGGCACTTGCTTTTGAGAGACATAGACAGCGCCTTCCACAGTCATGCCCGGTCGCCATTTCCCCTCCCCATTTGGGATGGATACAACGGCAATAATTGTTTGGCTCAGGGGGTCAGCTGTGGGGAGAATGAGGGTGATCGGTGCTTCAATCTCTCTGGTATTCTCCAGTGTGTGGACACGGACTTGCAGCTGGTCTGTTACCCGGCCTAAATCACGTGGAAAGACATGGAACTCAGCCCATACCTCAGATAAATCAGCCACCGTAAACAGAGGTTCGTCTCCCGTAACATTGCCTACATTGGTGTTGCGGGTCAGTATCACGCCATTAGTGGGGGCACGAACGATATAGCTTTTCAGGCTCTCGTTGGATTCGATGATCGCAAGTGGTTGCCCTTTGAGGACGCTATCGCCCCAATTTGCCGTAACACTTTGCACCACGCCAGGGAAACGAGCGCGCACCTCAGCTGTCGTATTGCGGTTGAGCATGATACGCCCGGTAAGCGTGATCATTTCCTGAATGACAGCAGGGCCAACCTCTTCAAATGTTAGGCCAGCGGCTTTGGCTGCATCCCTATCAATTTCAGTTCGGCCTTCTTCTTCATCGTCATGACCATGCTCATCTTCATCTTCATCTGTCTCAACCTCATTTTCATGTTCATGTTCGTGCGCGTCGAGGTCTCCAGAGGCATAGGCTTGTGGTGTCCATTCGATGACAGACCCCAGATAACTACCGGCACTTAGTGCGACGGTAAGAGCTATTGCATTTAGTGTTTTCATGACTCACCACCCACAGTTGTTGTAAGCCGCTCCACATTGGCGAGGCTGGTATGATACCGTTTCAAAGAATTGTGATATTGCGCGCGCGCATCAAATAATGTGCGCTGAGCATCCAGCACTTCCAGATAAGGGAATTTTCCCTTTTCATAGCCGGCACGGGCCAACCTAAAAGCTCTTTCAGCTATGGGAAGAAGTTGGGTTTTTAGCTTTTCAGCCTCCAAGTAGGCACCATTCCAATTATGCCAGCTTTCAACTAACTGCTGCTCCAGCATCAGGATAGCCTGTCGAGAGTCACTCTCTGCCCGAATGACTTCAGCCCGCGCTTTTGCAATATTGCCCCCATTTTGATGAAGAATGGGAATTGGGAAGGAGACGCCAAATACAAACGCTTGCTCACCACTCTCTCTAAAGTCCCGGACACCAAAACTAAAACGAGGGTCAGGAATAGCTTGGGCCTGTTCAAATTTGAGGGAAGATTTCCTCGAAGCTTTCACGTAATTAAGGCGCTGGATATCGGGAAGGCTGTCGAGTTTCTCACGGTAAATATTGAGCGGCCCAGGTGCGCGTAGTTCGAAGAAGTAGGCATGTTCAAGCGATACATTCAGCTTGGACGCCCCCCACAGCCCGGCCAATTTTACCTTCGCTACTTTGAGTTGGCGCTCTTCCTGCTCTCGGGCAATGACGCTGGTAGCATAAGCCACCTCTGCTTTACTGCGTTGAATTTCAGGTTCAGCAGCTGCATCGACACGGGCCGAGACGGTCGCCAAAATGCCTTTCGCCAGCTTTTCTTGATCGATCGCCAGTTTCAAGGCTTCGGCTTCAGCCAGCACCGATGAATAGGCAATATGAATATCCCGCGCCAAGTTGAGGCGTTCTGCCAGCAGGTTTGTACGAGCCGCTTCGCGCTCTGCACGGGCCATGTTTTTGCGCGC
>NVSO02000165.1 GCA_002401305.2 Rhodobiaceae bacterium
CACATCACTGATGGATTGCAGAATATTCTCACGACGATCACGCATAGATTTTGCAAACATCGGATACGCATAATGAGCGATATCTGAAATGCCAGCCTTTTCCTGTTCAGCTTGGACCTGTTGATCCAAGTCGTGTTCACGCCGCCGGAATTCTTCCAGCATTGTTTCTAGTTCCGCCACTTGTCTGCGGCGTTCGTCCACCTGAAACCGATGTAATCGGATCAGGGATTCGCGGCTCTTCATTGGTCAGCCTCCTCGGCTAGTCCTCGCCCTTTCCTAGGATTTCGGCGAGCATCGCAAACCCAGTATCTCGGTCGGTCGTTTCCCCCTTCCCTTGAGACAAATAAGCCTCGAGTTCAGGTTGATAGCGGATCGCACGATCCACGAGTGGGTCAGACCCCGGTCTATAAGCACCCAGACGAATGAGTTCTTCCATATCGTCATAAGCACTTAGCAAACCGCGTGCCTGCTGGATCAACTTCTGTTGGTCCGGCAGATTGCACCCTGGCATGGTACGAGAAATAGATTTCAAAATGTTTATCGCCGGGTATCTTCCCCGTTCCGCGATAGACCTTTCCATCACAATATGCCCGTCCAATATGCCTCTTACGGCATCTGCAACAGGTTCATTGTGATCATCTCCCTCGACCAAAACTGTAAAGAGGCCCGTAATCGAGCCTTTTCCTGCACCTGGCCCTGCCCGTTCGAGCAGCCGTGGCAGCTCAGAAAAGACAGTCGGTGTGTATCCTTTTGCGGCAGGTGGTTCACCAATGGACAGTCCGATTTCTCGTTGTGCCATTGCGAAACGGGTCACACTGTCCATCATGCACAGCACATCCTGATCCTGATCCCGGAAATATTCCGCCACAGTCATTGTTAACAGAGCAGCCTGCTTCCGCATTAATGCAGACTCATCAGATGTCGCGACCACAACAACGGCGCGCTTCATGCCTTCTTCGCCCAAATCATCTTCAATAAATTCTTGTACTTCCCGGCCCCGTTCGCCGATCAACCCAATAACAGCCACATCCGCTTCGGTATTGCGTGCGATCATCGACATCATCACCGACTTACCCACGCCAGAACCGGCAAAAATGCCCAATCTCTGGCCCTTACAGCACGTAATGAATGTATTGAGCGCCCGTAGCCCCAAATCGATAGGCCCCTGCACCCGCCCACGTTGATGGGGGAGCGGCGGCGCATTGCGCACAGAATAGGGTTGAATACCTTGGGGAAGCGGCCCTTTGCCATCGATAGGCTCCCCCATCGCATTGATCACACGGCCCAGCCAAGCAGACGTCGGGTGAAAAAGCGGCTCATCAGACACGACAGTGGCTTTACAGCCCACACCCACGCCGTCCAGCGTGCTAAACGGCAAACAAAGAGCGCGGTCGGCTTTAAAGCCAATCACCTCAGCCTGAATATTACGCCCCAACCGCCCCTCGATCATCAACCGAGAGCCAACACTCATGGCGTGAAGAGGACCAGCAACTTCCACAAGTAAGCCCTGCACACTGGCCACCCGGCCATAATGCTGCACACTTTGAATGTCGTTAAGTTCTGCAAGTACTGCTTGCACGTGCTGCCCGCCCAAATTTCACAAAACGGACCAACTCCGCTTACTAGGCGTATTTTGCCTACAAGCTGTTAAGAGGACGTAAACCTTGACAGTAGATTGCAAATTTAGCGTGTAATTGAGAGAAGATATTATGGTGATTTATCCAGAAACGATCCACTGATTTGCCCGTTTGGACCCAAAACATAGATAATTTTGGCAATAATCATCTCCAAAACCTTCTAATTTTTCCCGGTTTGGCGCAGTTTTCGACAATTGTCGTAAATTTTTCAAATAATTCTTCATTCTGATTAACCTTTATTAACCAAATCGCTTTACCTTGTATTTATGGATTAACCGAGGGGGCCGGATACGGGTAACCGTTATACCGGTGGGCAAGTCAATGCGAGTTTTGCTTATAGAAGACGACAGCGCTACAGCTCAAAGTATTGAGCTGATGCTTAAATCAGAAGGCTTTAATGTCTACACGACCGATCTCGGCGAAGAGGGGATCGATTTAGGCAAGCTGTATGATTACGATATCATTCTACTGGACCTGAACCTTCCAGATATGAGCGGCTATGAAGTCCTCAAATCACTACGGACAGGCAAGATCCAGACACCAATTCTCATTCTCTCCGGCATGGCCGGCATTGAGAATAAAGTGCGCGGTCTCGGCTTTGGTGCCGACGATTATATGACCAAGCCTTTTCACAAAGACGAATTGGTCGCTCGGATCCACGCCGTTGTGCGTCGCTCCAAAGGGCATTCCCAATCCGTCATCACCACCGGCAAGCTGGTTGTGAACCTGGATACCAAAACAGTTGAAGTTGCAGGCCAACGCGTGCACCTCACTGGTAAAGAATATCAGATGCTCGAACTACTCTCCTTGCGTAAGGGCACGACCCTGACCAAAGAGATGTTCCTAAACCACCTTTACGGCGGCATGGACGAGCCAGAACTTAAAATCATCGACGTATTCATTTGTAAGCTCCGCAAGAAGTTGGCAACGGCCACTAACGGCGAGCACTACATTGAAACAGTTTGGGGCCGGGGCTATGTACTCCGCGATCCAGTCGAGACAGAAATGAGCGAGCCTGCACAGGTATCAGCTTAAGACATACTTCCTCAGCACACGCTGGAGAGATCAAAGGGCACCTTCAATTCGAAGGTGCCCTTTTTTATGCGCCTTCACATGTCCAGCCCCTCAGACAAATCCTCCCGACAGAAATGGACAAACAAAAACGCCGAGCTTTATAAAGCCCGGCGTTTTGTAGCATCTAATAGCGTTTTATTAGGCAACCGCGCTGGTCATCATCCGTTCAGCGTCGGCAGTGGCCGGGACATATACCCCACGGCACCCTTTAAGAGGCTTGAAAGTATCGGTGATGCCGATAACAGTTTCCGCAGCACCCAGAACCAAGAACCCATCCGGTGACAATTGGCGCACCATACGCTCAAGAATTTGTGCCTTTGTTTCTTGATCAAAATAGATCAGCACATTCCGGCAGAAGATGACATCAAAGTTCCCAAGGATTTTAAAATCCTCCAGCAAATTCAATTTACGGTATTGAACCATATTCCGGATTTTGTCCGAAAGTTCCCAATCATGCCCTACTTGAGTAAAGTGCTTCACCAAGTAATTAATCGGTAGGCCCCGCTGCACCTCAAACTGAGTGTAACGGCCAAGCTTTGCCCGGCGTAGAACTTCAGCCGAGAGGTCAGTGCCAATAATTTCTTGGCGCCAACCAGGCATCCGCGGAGCAAGCTCATCAAGCTGCATACCCAATGAATAAGGTTCCTGCCCCGTTGAGGCTGCTGCACACCAAACCCGAAACTTCTTCGTTCCCGCACGTGTTTTCAGCAAATGAGGCAAAATCACTTTCTCAAACATTTCGAACGGTGTTTTATCCCGAAAGAAAAAGGACTCATTGGTCGTCATTGCTTCAGTGATCTGGTCGTGAAGAGGCCCCGAACGAGTCAACTTCATTTTACCCACAAGGCCTTCAATGTCTTCCACCTCTGCTTCGCGCGCAATGGGAAGCAATCGACTCTCGATCAAATATTCTTTGTTGCTCGTCAGCACGAGACCTGAGCTGTCCTTCAGAAAGGTCGCCAGATATTCAAAGTCAGCTTTTCTCATGCCATTCCTCCATTAATCAACGTCACCAGTGTCTTAGCAACTTGGCTAAGAGGTACTATTTTGTGGCAAATGCCGGCTTGAGCAACGGCTCCTGGCATCCCCCAAACCACACTGCTTGCTTCATCCTGAGCGATGATCGTACCGCCCTGAGATTGAACTTTTTGCGCGCCAGCACACCCGTCATGCCCCATACCCGTTAGGATGCAGGACAAGATTCCCGCGCCGTAAATCGGCACCATACTTTCCAACATGGGATCAACTGCCGGTTTACAGAAATTCACCGGCTCCCCGTCATCAAGTCTGATCACCACATCGGCGCCGCGCTTTTTGAGGAGCATATGCTTGCCCCCTGGCGCAACATAAACGCTGCCGGCCTCAACTTTCATGCCGTCAACACCCTCGACACATGGACCGCCTGTAACACCGCTTATGTGTTCGGCCAAAATTGCTGTGAATGTTGCTGGCATATGCTGGGTAACAACCACAGGCACTTTTGCCAAGACTGGTTTCAAACCTTCAAACACTTCAAACAGCGCTTTGGGGCCACCCGTGGAACTGCCAATTGCCAGCACCTTGGGTTTCATACGGGAGGCAGTGACCGTCGCGATGTCGGCCTTATGACCCACAGCACCGCTTAGAGACCCTGCACCGCGCGGCGCGGGTGCTGAAACACCAGCCCGTGCAACAGGACGGGGCCTAAGGCCAATTTTCTTCCCACCGATAGCGCGAATACGATTGATGAGTTCTTCTTGGAACTCTGCAGAAGCATGCCCGCTCTTTGTCGCTTCGGGTTTGGGAACATAGTCAGTTGCTCCCAAAGCAAGCGCCTTCATTGAAATATTGGCATTACGACGCGTAAGCGTAGAAGCCATCAACACCCGAACGCCAGGAGAGGCTTTCAACAAAAGTGGCAATGCTGTCAAACCATCCATGACGGGCATCTCAATATCCAGCACGACCAGATCGACATTTGCTTTCGCAATTTGGTCCACCGCATCCTGTCCATTTCGACAGGCTACGATGACTTCAATATCATCCAACGCATTGAGCCACCTAGAAATCAATCCTCGGATAACAATGGAATCGTCCACCACCATCACCCGGATCACTTTTCCATTGGGCCTCATCGTTGATACTCGAGATACAACAGTCACTTAAACCAGCCCCGCCTCAGCAAATTTGGATTCAATGATTTCACGGTCAAACGGCTTCATGATGTACTCATTCGCCCCCGCTGAAATAGCTTCTGTGATGTGGCTCATGTTATTTTCAGTGGTGCAGAAAACAACGATAGGCTCGTCGCCGCCTTTCTCTTTACGCAAAGACCGCAAAAATTCCAGGCCATCCATCACAGGCATATTCCAGTCCAACAAAACAGCGTCCGGCATTTGCTCACGGCACTTATCAAGTGCCACTTGCCCATCTTCTGCTTCCTTAATTGAGAAATTCAATTCTTCCAAAATGCGACGTGCCACTTTTCGGATCACGGAACTATCATCAACAACTAGGCAAGTTTTCATCAATATTCTCCTCGTCCCCACTACTGCAGCAGGGGAAAAATCATGCGGCTTTGGATTCTCGTGTAAGGTCCAGCACCCGATCTACATCTAGAATGATCATCAATTTGTGTTCAAGGCGTTGCACACCAATAGAAACGGCTTGCCAACGTGGATCCAGATTAGTTGGGTTGCGTTCAAGGTCTGCATCGCGAACTTCCAATACTTCCCCGACGCTATCAATAATCAAGCCGTAAGACTCGCCGTGATATTCGACGCCAACAGCCATGCGCGTTACATCGTCTTCTCGAGGAGGCAACCCCAACCGAGTTCGCATATCAATAACGGTGACAATACGCCCGCGAAGGTTCAAAACACCCGCCACTTCAGGCATCGACAACGGCACCCGTGTCACCTGTTGCGGTACGAAAACGTCTTGCACTTTAGGCACAGAAATTCCGAAGAGCTGGTCAGCGATGTGCACGGTAATATATTCAGACGTGTCGCTGTTATTCACCAGCTCGTCGCCATTTGTGTGGGGATTACTCATGCAGCCTCTCCTTTTTGAATAAGCATTTCGTTGAGGACTTGGATCAAACCGTCACGGTCAAATTTGGCAACATAATCATCAAATCCAGCTGCACGGCCACGCGCGACATCCTCTGCGGTGCCATGTGCGGACAAGGCGATGACAGGAATCTCAGTCCACGCATCATCTTTTTTCAGAGAAGCGACAAATTCGTAACCGTTCACGCCCGGCATTTCGATGTCCGAAATAATCACATCAAACATTTCACCTGCGTCACGTAGTGCCCAGGCTTCCTCAGCACTCGCGGCTTGTGTCACTTTGTATCCAGACATGGAAAGCTGCGGCAGCAACATAGAGCGGAAGAACGGACTATCGTCGACCAACAACAAACGTTTGCTTGCACTTGTCAGCAGGCGTTCTGGTTTACGGAACCAATCAGCAAAGACACGCGTTAGATAATGACCAACATCCAAAATCTCAGTCGCTTGTTCGCGAATAACCGCAGACCCAAGAATACCTGGTGCTTCTGAAGTCAATTCAACATCAAGACGGTCCGTCACAATGTCGACAATTTCATCAACCGCCAGGCCGACAGAACGATCATCTTCGGTAAACACCAATACAGCCTGACGCCCTTCGCTACGCAACGGCGTACCTTCGGACACATGCATGATTGGCATCAAGCGGCCACGATACTGCACGAGGCTCATACCGTTTGAACTTTCCAATTGACTGACCTCGAACTCTTCCAAACGTGTCACGAGGGACAATGGAACAGCTTTTGGTTCCGGCGTTCCCGCACGGAAGACCAACAAAGAAGTCTCTGCTTCATCCGACAGATTAGATTTACCTTCCTCGCTCGCTTCAATCGAGTCTGTAAGTTCACCGCAAATCGTTTGCGCAATACCGTTCGGGTCCATAATCATGATAACGCTACCGTCACCCAAGATTGTATTCCCAGAGAACATGCTGATATCACGCAGCAAAGTCGCCGCCGGCTTCACAACAATCTCTTCAGTATCAAATACGCTATCAACAACGACACCGAAAGATTGCTCACCAACACGGGTCACGACAATAAACGCTTCTTCCTGTGCTCGGATCCGCTCCTCTGCGTTCTCCGTTATATCTTCCACTCGTTTTGAATGTAGCAATTCATCCAGGAAAACAAGTGGGAGAAGGCGATCACGCAACCGCAGCACTGGCGTGTCATTGATTTTCTCAATGCGATGTTCAGAATCTGATTTGGCACGCACAAGCTCAACAACGGCAAGTTGCGGAATAGCGTATCTTTCACCGCAAGATTCAACAATCAGTGCAGAGACGATGGCCAAGGTCAGAGGAATTTTGATGGTAAAAGTTGTACCTTTACCTTTAGCGGAGCGAAGGTCAACCGAACCACCGATCAACTCAATATTGGTACGAACCACATCCATACCAACACCGCGGCCCGACACACTTGTCACTTCAGAAGCAGTGGAAAAACCAGCGTTAAAGATGTAACGGAAGACTTGGTTTTCCGTCATTCCTTCAAGCTCAGTTTCAGTCGCCAATCCATTTGAAAGGACTTTGGCTCTAATTTTCTCAGCATCCAAACCGCGACCATCATCCGCAATTTCAATGATGATATGCCCACCTTCGTGATAGGCACGCAGCGTCACCTTACCCCGGTCACCCTTGCCCGCCTCGATGCGTTCAGCAGTGGTTTCCAACCCATGGTCAGCAGAGTTCCGCACCATATGCGTAAGAGGGTCTTTGATCAGGTCAAGAACCTGACGATCCAACTCAGTATCTGCGCCAACCATTTCAAGGTCGATTTTCTTATCGAGCTCTTTTGAAAGGTCGCGAATAATACGAGGGAGTTTCTGCCATGCATTGCCGATAGGCTGCATCCGCGTTTTCATAACCGCTTCCTGCAACTCGCCCGTCACACTCGACAACCGCTGCAACGGCACTGTAAATTCGCTGTCATCCATACGACGAACCATTTCCATCAGCTGGTTGCGCGTAAGCACCAACTCAGAAACCATCGTCATCAGGTTTTCCAATGTATCCACGTTCACGCGGATAGATTGATTTGCAATACTTGATTCTTTACGAGGAGCTTCCGCCGCAGGGTCGGCTTTCACCGCTGCCACAACTTCGGGTTTCTCTTCTACTTCAGGCTCAGCAGCTTGGAGTGTTTCTGGCACCGCGAGCTCAGGACCCTCTGCTTCTTGGAAGGCCCGTTCAAGCTCATCCAATGTCGCCTCGCCTGGCATCACTGCACGCCCAGCATTGGTGGGCACGTCAATGTCGGCTTCTGGCGTCGCGGCAGGTGCATCCGCTACTTTTTCAACAACACCGCCCCCAGCTTCAACAGACAAATCAGCCAGTTGACCGATGAGATCACTATCATCGCCCTTAGGTTCAGTTTCGTTTTCCTCAAGCCCGCCTAGAATTTCTTTAAGACGGTCAATGGAATGCAAAATCACAGTCACGCCATCATTCGTAACCGGCGATCCATCCCGGTATTTGTCCATGAGTGTTTCTGCGGCATGCGCCAAAGATTCAAGTCGTGGCAACCCAAGAAACCCGCAAGTCCCTTTGATTGTGTGAACCAAACGGAAAATATTGCCTAAAATACCCTCGTTGTTGGGATCTTGCTCGAACTTCACCAGCTCGACATCAACAACATCTAGGCTTTCATTTGTTTCCGTAAGAAACTCTCGTAACAGATCATCCATGGACTACTCCTCAATGCTCGCGGCATATAAGTCAGTTTTTCGGATCCCCCCCGAAAAAATCCAAGGGACCGGCTTGGGATCATCTTTACGGAAACATCTTAAAAAGCTCTGAAACCTAGTCCTCAAG
>NVSO02000166.1 GCA_002401305.2 Rhodobiaceae bacterium
CAGACTAAATCCCCCTGTTCTCGGGGACCTATTGGCGCACCCGGCTCACCCGTGCTACATCAGCTCCCAACAGCTGCGGGGCTTACCCCCGCACCATTCAACCTCGATAGTCCTGCAGGGAGACCGTCTGATGAGCCAGACCCGTACTGAAACCGATTCCTTTGGCCCCCTAGAAGTACCAAGCGACAAATATTGGGGCGCACAAACACAGCGCTCCCTTGGCAATTTCAAAATTGGCAACGAAACCATGCCCCTCTCTATGGTCCGGGCATTAGGCATCGTGAAACAGTCGGCTGCAAAAGCCAACATGGCCCTCGACAATCTCGATGCCAAAACAGGCAACGCCATTGTGGAAGCGGCCCAAGAAGTCATCGACGGAAAATTCGACGACAACTTCCCTCTTGTTGTGTGGCAAACAGGCTCCGGCACCCAGTCCAACATGAATTCAAATGAAGTCATTGCCAACCGCGCCATCGAATTGCTCGGCGGCACCATCGGCACCAAAGACCCGGTTCACCCTAATGACCATGTGAACCGCTCGCAGTCTTCAAATGACACCTTCCCAACCGCCATGCACATCGCAACGGTTGAGCAATTGCATCACTTGTTGCTGCCAAATCTGGAACATCTCCACAAGGCCTTGCTCGCCAAGTCCCAAGCGTGGAGCGGCATCATCAAAAACGGCCGCACCCACTTGCAAGACGCAACGCCGATCACACTCGGGCAAGAGTTTTCAGGCTACGTGGCACAAGTTGAATTGGGCATGGAGCGCATCAAAGACAGCTTGAAACGCCTTTACCCCCTCGCTCAAGGCGGCACCGCTGTGGGCACCGGCGTAAACGCGAAGCCAAAATTTGCGGTCACTTTTGCAGAAAAAGTAGCTGATGCAACAGGCCTGCCATTTGTCACAGCCAAAAACAAATTTGAAGCCTTGGCCGCTCACGATGCCATGGTTGAAATTTCTGGCGTCCTCAACACCATCGCTGTCGGCATGAACAAAATTGCCAATGACATCCGTATGCTGGGTTCAGGCCCACGCGGCGGCATCGGCGAGTTGTCCCTGCCAGAAAATGAACCGGGCTCGTCCATCATGCCGGGTAAAGTAAACCCAACACAGTGCGAAGCCATGACCATGCTGTGCGCTCAAGTGATGGGCAACCACACAACAGTGACCATCTCTGGTGCCCAAGGCCATTTCGAACTGAACGTCTTCAAGCCAGTCATCATCTACAACGTGCTTCAGTCCATTCGATTGCTCGGCGACGGCGCAAAATCATTCACCGACAATTGTATCGTTGGGATTGAACCAAACCTTGAGCGCATCAACGAATTGATGGAACGCTCATTGATGCTGGTCACTGCCTTGGCTCCAACCATCGGTTATGACAACGCAACAGCCATCGCTAAGCGCGCCCATAAAAACGGCACTACATTGCGCGAAGAAGCAGTGGGCGGCGGCTTTGTGACGGACGAGCAGTTTACGCAAGTTGTGCGTCCAGAAGATATGATTGGTCCCAAAGACTAAACCAATCGAACCCAAGCTAACGCCTTAGTAAAGGAATTGACATGAGCGACCAGATTAAACGCTCTGTGACAATTGCAGGCCACCGCACAAGCATTTCCCTTGAGCCTCCCTTTTGGGATGCGCTCAAGGAGCTGGCCTGTCGCCGTAAACTGTCGGTAAATGAACTGGTTCGAAAAATCGATGCAACCCGTACGGAAGGGACAAACTTGTCCTCCGCCGTGCGGGTTTTTATTTTATATGAAGTGCAAAAGAGAGCCGCAACACCTACAGCGCCCGGTCCATCGGACGCAGAGGAATAGGCGCTTTGGGAGCATCGACCAAGTTTTGCTCCACGCCTCCTAGCTCTTCCCCATCGTCAATGGGCAGATCCAACACACTACCCGCATCCCTCACACTCGGTTTGCGACCCAACAGCTTTTCAATTTCAGATTGCGTCAAACGCAACCCAGCCTTATTGGCCTCATGCGCCAACAAGCGCGCTGCCACGCGCTCTTGTACAGGCAGTAATTCCCAATGATGCAACGTCTCACGCGCATGCCCTGCAACAATAAACCGAACGGTTGCATCCGCCCCTGCATCTGGTACCGGGAAAATCATTTCAACATCCACCCGCCCAAGCGACAGGTCGCCCAGTGCCGTCAACGCAATTTTGTCAGAATAAGGAAAGTCCAAAACACTCGGTGCAAAACTAAAGGCACCGGTCTCAACAGTGAGCGTACCCGCTATTTGGCGGAACGGTGTCACGCCTTCATCTAGCGTTTCACGTTCCAAATCAGCCACGCCCTCCAACGAAGTAAGCGCCCCCACCCGCTCATTAAACAAAGCGATATCAAATCCAGACAGAACACCATCTTCCAGTGTGACGGACCCAGCGCCCTCAAGCGAAGAAATAAGCCCAAGCCAACTGCGTCCTTTACCCACAAGAGAGAGGTTGATATCTCCTCTACCCTGGCCCAGCGTTTTATCAAACAGGGCTTGGCTGGCTTCTTCAATTGAAAAGCTCTCTGTGGAAATCAACAGGTCTAATGACGCTTCCCTAGTCGCGCCCGAGGCATCTCTCCCACCTGATATTTTTGCAGCAAGCGTCATCCGCCCGCCTGCAAGTGTTCCTGTAACAGGGTTCGCGGTCACGACCCCGTCAACAATTGTCAAATTCAACGTGGCATCACTGAGAGCCAAGTCAGCCAGTTCCAAACGGCTCGGCTTCAAAACCAATGTGCCTGAAAAATCAGAGAGCCCCGACCAATCCAATGGATGGGCCGACCAAAGGCCAAACCCTTGTTCTGCCGTCAGGTCAGATTGCACGGGCCAAATAAGAGGGTCCAAAGACAATCGACCAAATTCCAACTCACCCGAAATCTGATTTGCTTGCCCCTCTTTCGGCACAATGGAAAAATCTCCCGATGCGCGGAAGGACCCAACCAAAACTTCCAAGTTGGCAAGTTCAAGAAGATCAGAATGCAGCTTCATCCCCCCACCAGCGATAACGCCGCCCTCGCCCCCATTGGCCAAAACAAACCGGCTCAGAGGCGTATCAATGCCAATAGTCTCAGAGAGCAACGCGCCATTCGCAGCGGTCATTTCAAACCGGCCTTCAACCTGCCCCCAATTGTAGGCGCGAACATCCGTGCCACTTAAAGTGCCTGAGAAAGATCCGTTGACGCCGCCGCTAGACACCCGTGCGGACAAATCATACGGCCCACCAGAACGGCCTTTCAACTGAAGGCGCGCCTCGCCGCCTGCAAGCCCGTCGCGCAAAGGTGACAAGCCGAGGTGCCGCGCCAATACCGAGCCATTATCATTGGC
>NVSO02000167.1 GCA_002401305.2 Rhodobiaceae bacterium
AAAGCGATAAGGAGCCATGCACTGTGCTTGGAGATCTTCTTGCCAATTTTGGAGAAGCTTAAAGGCGCTTTGTCCAGTTTGATGCGCGCGTTTCTGTCTCCCTCGATCCATGTTTCCACATAGACAAAAAGATCGGTCCAAACGGTTTGCGGACAGGCGTAGCCACACCATACGCGCCCGGCGATGGACGTGACGAGAAAGAGAACAAAGGACGCTAAAATCAGCAGGCCCGTGATGTAGTAAACTTCTTGAGGCCAGATTTCGATGAAGAAGAAATAGAATTTCCGATGAGGGAAGTCGATAAGCACAGCTTGGTCCGGCGCGTTCAAGCCTCGGTCCCAACGGATCCACGGCGTAATGTAGTAAATGCCGAGGGTAACCAGCATAACCGCCCATTTGATGCGACGGAAAAAGCCTTTTACCAATTTGGGATAGACTTTTATGCGGGAGGCATAGAGTGGCCGATTGCGTTCCGAATTGACGGCAACATGGGTTTCGCCGTCATCGTGATAGGCGTCATGAGGCGCCGCAGCAAGGCTTTTGGCTTCTTGCACGAGACTGCTTAGGGGCGAACCTGTTTTATTTATGTCGGTTGTACTGGTCATCAGATTCTCATCTTAAAGACGCACCTTTTGGAAGACGCCTTTTGGGGAAGGATGCTGCACTTAGTCCCGTTATTTTAGAAAGAACCTGCCTGCAAAGGAGGAGTGCAGATTGTCCCTGCGATGATTTGTCATGCGACTGGTTGGCAAATCTGCGGGGCTATCCTGCGGGTTGTTTTATGCAGGCTCTTTCTAAAAATACGGATTAAGTCCGGCCTCATAGCGTCCGCGTTGTGGACGCTATGAGGCCGGGTTTAGTTTGCTTCTATTGACCGCCGCCCAGTGAATGGACGTAGAGAGCAAGTTCTTTCAGAGTGCCGGGGCTCAGCCGGTTAGACCAAGCTGGCATAACACCGGAGCGGGAGTAGGACACTGTCTCCACGATGGTGGGCAGATCTCCCCCATATAGCCAAATGTGGTCGGCTAGGTTTGGTGCGCCAAGTTCCACGTTCCCTGTACCGTCTGCTCCGTGGCAGCTAGCACATTGTTCTGCAAAAACGACGGAACCGCGTGCGCTTTGCTCAGTCGCCTCGAAGCTGCCATTCAATGTGAGAACGTAAGTCGCTACATCCTCTACTTGACCACGTTCGAGGATCTCGTCTGCCAAGAACGCAGGCATTTGAGAGAAACGACTGTCATCATCCGCATCCCACCGAATGCCGTGTTTGAGCGTGGTGTGGATTTCATCGAGTGATCCTCCCCAAATCCATTCATCATCATTCAAGTTTGGAAAGCCAACAGCCCCTTGGGCGCCGGATCCATGGCAGGGTGCGCAATTGTCCCCAAAAGCTGCTTTGCCACTGGCAAGTGCAACAGTCATAAGTTCTGGATTGGTGACAATTTCGGAGAAGTCCGATGCCGCAATTTTGTCGCGGAAAGGGGCCAGTTTTGCCTGGGCTTCTTGAATTTCGGCGGCGACGACTGCGCGTTGCGAATAACCAAGAAGGCCTTTTGTATACGTCCACCCGTCTGACGTTAGGATGGGCCAAGCAGGCATGAGGATCCAATAGATAATGGACCAGATGATGCTGACGTAAAATGAATAGATCCACCATTTAGGAAGCGGATTATTCAATTCGCGAATGCCATCCCATTCGTGTCCGGTTGTGTCGACACCGGTTATTTCGTCTTTATGAGGAGTATTGGTCATGAGTGATCTTCCTCCTGATCGTCCAGAGGCAAATTGGCTGCCGCCCGGAATTTTTCCTGATTATTGGGCCAAAAGGCATAGCTGATTGCGATGATGAACATGATCAACAAAGCAAGCAAACCCCAAGTGCCCGCGAGATGTGAGAAACTTTCAAAGCTCATCGTGCCCTCCTATTGGGTAAATACGGTGCTATCGGTGGCTGAGAAATCAACCAAAGTGCCCAACATTTGCAGATAGGCGATGAGTGCATCTAGCTCACTCACACCTGGTTTATTGTCGAAGTTGCCAACGACAGCGCCGGGATAACGTTCCAGCATGTCGTCGTAGTCTTCGTCTGGGTCTGCCTGAACGATGACGTCCTGCACCGCATTGGTGATCATGGCTTCATCGTAAGGGTCTCCCAGCATGGCCAGTGTTTTTAGGTGCTCGTCCATATGCTGGTAGTTGAGAGGTGTGGTGGCAAGGAACGCATAACCCGGCATGATTGATTCCGTCACCACAGCGCGTGGATCGGTCATATGTAGTGCATGCCATTCGTTCGAATATTTGCCGCCAACCCGAGCAAGGTCTGGCCCTGTCCGTTTAGATCCCCATTGGAAGGGACGGTCATATTTGCTTTCCGCCGCCAATGAATAGGGACCGTACCGTTCCACCTCAGAGCGGAGTGAGCGGATCATTTGTGAGTGACAGGTGTAGCACCCTTCACGCACATAGATGTTCCGCCCCGCAAGCTCGAGAGGGGAGTAAGGCCGGACCCCATCAACATCTTCAATTGTTGTGTTGATGAGGAAGGTGGGTAGGATTTCCACGATCCCACCGATCGCCACCACAATGAGGGTGAGGACCAGCAGGAGGATGGAGTTCTTCTCAATCGTTGAGTGTTTCATCAAAGACCTCCTATTCCGCAGCCATGAGCTGGCCGGGGCCTGCTGGAGCGGGGACGAGTTTCTCGTTAGCGCGGACATCACCTCTGATGGTTCTGAACACATTGTAGACCATGATCAAAGCACCGACGAGGAAGAGCACGCCGCCGAAAGCCCGAATGATGTAGTAGGGATGCATGGCTTCCACGGATTCAACGAAGGAATAATCAAGGAAACCTAAGTCGTTGTATGCGCGCCACATTAGGCCCTGCATGATCCCGGATACCCACATGGCGGTGATGTAGAAAACAATACCGATGGTGGCGATCCAGAAGTGCCAGTTCACCAGTTGCAATGAATAGAGTTCTTTGCGTTTCCACAACCAGGGAACCAAGCAGTAGATCGCTCCAAAGGAGACGAAGCCTACCCAGCCCAATGCGCTTGAGTGCACGTGGCCAATGGTCCAGTCGGTGTAGTGGCTCAAAGAGTTCACTGCTTTGATGGACATAACGGGTCCTTCAAATGTGCTCATGCCGTAGAAGGCGACCGAGACA
>NVSO02000168.1 GCA_002401305.2 Rhodobiaceae bacterium
GGCAATGGAGCCTCCCGGAGAGGCCCGCAGTACATTTGAGTTTTGGAAGCGCGTGGCGAACGCGATGGATCTTCCAGAGGTTGTCCCATGGGATACGTTGGAGGATTTCTACGATTATCGCCTCAAGGGGACAGGGATGAACTTTGAAAAGTTCTCTGAGGAGGTTGAAGTTTATTTTGCAAAACCTGAGTTCAAGAAATACGAGAAAACCGGGTTTGCAACACCGACGGGAAAAGTAGAACTCGCCTCCACGGTCTTGAAAGACTTAGGGTTTGACCCTCTTCCCTATTTCAGAGAAGACCCGCCAATGGACCCCGCATACCCCTTGATGATGTTCACCGGTGTGCGTGAAGATGAATATTTCCAAACAGGCCACAGGCACATTCCCGAAATGCGGAAAAGCAAACCAGAACCCGTGTTGTTTGTGAGTCCACAAACGGCCAAGGACCAGGGCCTCGTGGAGGACGAATGGGTGGAAGTGGAAAACCAGACCGGTAAAATTTCCATCAAGGTGGGGGTGCGCCCTGCAATGCCGGACGGTTTGGTGCGTATTCCTCATGGGTGGTGGAAACCAGAAATGAAGCAGGGGGCAGGTCATCTCTCCGGCGCTCTAAAATACTCGGACGCCCTTTTGTGTCCAGACGATGAGGATTACCTCGATCGTGAGCAGGGCATTCCCCACCTCAAAGGCATTCCTTGTCGGATCAATAAGCTGACCGACGCCGGTAAGGAGGCCGCAGAGTGACACGCGGTAAAAACAAGGCTCATAGAAAGAAAGTACGCGCGATAAAAATCCAACTCTGGATGGTAACGCGCGCGTCCCGTAACAAAACAATGTTGGATCGGTTTCTGCGACGATTTCTAGAGAAGGCCATGACAATAGATCCTCAAAACGACTTTATGAAAGATTCCCTCATTGACGAGGATGAAGGATATGACCCCGATGAATTGGATCGCTATCAACGCGGAGAGTAAGTCGGAGGGATCCGGGGCGGGTAAGCGTCACAACGTAAGTAGAAGTGAGAAGTAAATGATGCAGCCCGTTTTTGGGATTGTTGGTTGGAAGAACGCGGGAAAGACAACATTGGTCGAAAAACTGGTGGCGTGTTTCACCGCGCGTGGACTCAAAGTCTCCACGGTTAAACATGCCCACCATGATTTCGACATCGATCACCCCGGCAAAGATAGTTACAAACATCGCGAAGCTGGCGCTGTGCAGGTGGTGATCGCCTCCGACAAACGGTTGGCAATGTTGAAGGAAAATCCAGAAAGCACGTCGCCAACAGTAGACGATGCGTTGAGGTGGATTGATCCCTGCGACCTTGTTTTGATTGAGGGGTTTAAGCAATATAGTCATCCAAAGCTGGAAGTTAGCCGCGAAACTTCCGAAAAGCCTTTGATTGCCCAAAGTGATCCTACAATAAGAGCCGTCGTTGCTGATAACTGTCCCGCTGAGCTCGAGCTGCTTGTGTTTGGCGCAAATGATATTGATGCAATTGCAGATTTCATTTTTCAAGAGGCAGGCCTTGCCTCGCAAGCTGGTGGTTAATCTCAAGGGAAGAATCGTCGTCAATGAGGTTCGCGCGCTCCTGCGCCTGCGTCCGCTCTAGATGAGAGGGTGCCGTGACGCAAACACACCCCTTGGTGCCGCGACGTCATATGCACCTCATCCAATTTCTTGCCATTTTGGGTTCTTACCGAATCCTATATGTGCTCAAATCCTGTCACCAAGCGGGAGTTGAGCGCACAAATCTATGCCTTCAACGTCTCTACCGACCTTGAAGGATTAAAAAATGACGGCTTCAAAAAAGTACCCAAATCTATTTTCTCCCCTCGACCTTGGCTTCACCAAGCTCAAGAACCGCGTGATCATGGGTTCCATGCACACCGGGCTTGAAGATGTCGATAATGGTTTTGAACGCATGGCCGCGTTTTTCTCTGAACGCGCCCGTGGCGGCGTTGGCATGATTATCACCGGTGGGTTTTCGCCAAACGCAGAAGGTGGGCTGGGCCACGATAAGTCGAGCTTGAATTCAGACCAAGGTGTCGCAAATCACAAAACGGTAACCGATGCGGTGCATGAAGCCGATCCCGACGTCAAAATTTGTATGCAAATCCTTCATTCAGGTCCCTTGGCCAGCACGGCGGCTGCAGTGGCGCCTTCCCCTGTGCGCTCGCGGATCAGCCCAGTAGTCCCAAATGAGTTGGATGAAGAGGGCATTGAGAAGCAAATTGCAGACCATGTGAATTATGCTGTTCAAGCACAAAAAGCAGGCTACGACGGCGTTGAGATTATTGGCTCCGCTGGCTATTTGCTCTCTACGTTCCTCGTAGAGAAAACCAACCGTCGTACCGATAAGTGGGGCGGATCTTTTGAGAACCGTATGCGCTTCCCCGTCGAGATCGCCCGACGTGTGCGCGAGGCGGTGGGATCAAATTTCATCCTCGTTTTCCGTATCGCAGCCATGGATATGTTGCAAGGGGGGCTTTCATGGGAAGAGATTATCCAGCTTGCCCATAAGCTCGAAGAGGTGGGCGTGAGCATTTTGTCTACCCACTTTACATGGCATGAATCCATGGTGCCCACCATTGCCACAATGGTGCCGCGCGCAGCCTTTGCCAGTGTAACAGGGCGTTTGCGTAAAGAAGTCTCCATTCCCTGCATTACGTCTAACCGCATCAACATGCCAGATGTGGCCGAAAGCGTCTTGGCCAAAGGGGATGCTGATTTGGTATCAATGGCGCGTCCCATGTTGGCGGACGCAGAGCTTGTGCTGAAGGCGGCTGAAGGCAGAGAAGATGAAATCAACACCTGCATCGGGTGCAACCAAGCCTGCCTCGATCATACGTTCTCCGGCAAGTTGACAACATGTTTGGTCAACCCACGGGCGTGTAATGAGACTGTGTTGAATTATGACCCGACGGCTTCCAAAAAGAAAATTGCGATCGTGGGAGCAGGACCCGCTGGCATGGCCTATGCCACAGTGGCGGCAGAGCGGGGCCACGATGTCACGTTGATTGAAGCATCGGATCAAATTGGTGGGCAGTTTAATTTGGCCAAACAAATTCCGGGCAAGGAAGAGTTTTATGAAACTCTTCGATACTACAAAAAAATGATGGAAGTGCATGGGGTCGACGTTCAGCTCAATACAAGGGCGACCGCTCAGAGCTTGA
>NVSO02000169.1 GCA_002401305.2 Rhodobiaceae bacterium
ATAGTCTTCCTCTTACCGAATTTCGATTTCCGAACATTCGACTTCCTCCCTAGATATTGATTATGTTTATGATTCTTTATCGCTGGTGATGAACCTCCCAGATCAACCAGCGCTCGTTTTTCCGCACATGTCCCCCTTTGTTACGTTTTACGAATTAAGTTTGAATTTCATGGTGTGCGCCGGCCCGTCGGCGAAGCTTTTGGCAACGCGCAAGCAACAGATTTTTCCCTGTTGTTCCAACACAACTGGTGCGCCGTCCAACGTTTCACCGTTAGCTGCGTCGATCACAGTGTCCAACAATTGAATTTCTTCTGAGGCGGGCGTCCCAATCACGATGACGTTCAAATAGTCGCCCTTCACCGTGAAGCGAACCTCCAAGCCGCAGGCTGTTTCGGCTTCGGGTTTATGCCAAGGCCGGGCACCATAAATTGCGTCTCCATTTGCGGAGAGCCAATCTCCAAAGAATGCTAGTCGATCCAATTGCGGTTCAGGAATAGAGCCATCAACGCCTCTTGGTCCCACGTTGAGCAAGAGATTGCCGTTCTTGGAGACGGCATCGATAAGACCAAGAAGCAGTTTTTCCGGCGTTTCGTAATCGTCGAGCGTGTCATTTTGATTGAAGCCGAAAGAATGGCTCATGCCGCGTGTGGCTTCCCACTTTTTCTTTTGAATTTTGTCGAAGCTTGTATATTCCGGCGTCCTGAAATCACTGTGCGGGATGACGGGTGGAATAATACCGCCTTCCTTTTTCGAGTTTTTCAACGAGCGTTTGATCAGCCAATCGACTAAACGACGCACGGTTTTCCGCCGTAGCAGTTTCATGTACCAGGTGGCATGCACCCACCGGTCATTCACCACGCCGTCTGGAACCGCATTATAAAAGTCGGCGAAGAGTTTGAATAGCGACCCTTGGCTTGTGGGCCATGAGATATCATTCCAAAGAATAGAGGGCTCGTAACGCTCCATGAGTTCGCGCACTTGAGCTGTGGCATATTCTTCGTATTCCCCATGCGGCATAGAGCCCATGAAGTCACCGAATGTTTTTAGGGGCTCGGGATTAAACGTCCAGTCGATGCCGCCGGAATAGTAGATACCAAACCGCATGCCTTGCGCCCGCACCGCGTCCGCAAGCTCTCCCACAATGTCGCGCTGGGTAAACCATTCGTCAGCATGGGGGTTTTTTACGTCACTTGGCCACAGGCAAAACCCATCGTGGTGTTTGGTGACCAAAACGACATATTGCGCGCCGGACTGTTTGAACTTAGCCGCCCAGTCTGCAGGGTCCCATTGCTCTAAGCCATCAATGAAGGGTTGTTTGAACGAACTATAGGGCGCGCCTTTGTGCACTTTCTGGTGGTGCTCATAGGCTGGCGTCCCCGGCACTTTAATCGCATTGGCATACCACTCCGAATAGGGCGTACGCGCTACAGCCGTATCATATTCGTTGCGAAAGGTTTCGTAGATGTTGTTGTTGGTTTCTGCATAGGCCGGAATGGCGAACATACCCCAATGAATGAAGATGCCGAATTTTGCATCATCAAACCATTGCGGGAGGGGCCGTGCGTTCAAGCTTTCCAGCGTAGGAGCGATCTTGGTTGTGCTGACCTTGGTCATTCTAGGATACCTCTGCCAATCGTGTTGTTGTGTCTGCTTTTTTCCATGGCACTGTCATTTGATTTTGCTCTCCTAAGCCATCAATGCCGACCCGCATTTTTTGGCCCGCAACCAAATATGTCGGCGGATCCATGCCAAGGCCCACACCGGGAGGGGTGCCCGTGGAAATGACGTCACCTGCTTGCAGGCTCATGAATTGAGAGATGTAGCTGACAAGAAACGGGATTTTGAAAATCATCGTGCGCGTGTTGCCATTCTGGACACGCCTTCCATCAATCTCTAACCAGATGTTCAGGCTGCCGGGGTCTGGCACTTCGTCAGGTGTCACGAGATAGGGACCGATGGGACCAAATGTGTCCGCACTTTTCCCCTTCACCCATTGACCTGACCGTTCCAGTTGAAACGCGCGTTCGGAAAGATCATTGATGACGCAATATCCCGCGATGTGATCTTGCGCATCCTCAACATCTATATACGATCCGTCTTTGCCGATCACCACGCCCAGCTCTACTTCCCAATCTGTTTTGGTGGCCGCGCGAGGGATGATGATGTTGTCATCGGGTCCACAGATGGCGCTGGTCGCTTTGAAAAAGAGAACCGGTTCTTCTGGCACGTCCATGCCAGATTCTGCGGCATGGTCAGCATAATTCAAGCCAACACAGATGAACTTGCCAACCCGCCCGACACAGGGGCCACGGCGTGTACCCGCAGGCACAATTGGGCAGACGCTCAAGTCGGTGGATTGCAAAAGGTTCAGCATAGACCGCCCCAGACCCTCCCCTGCAATATCTGGCAACAGATCAGAGATATCCCGGTGCACGCCGTCCGCGTCCACCGCTCCGGGTTTTTCCTGCCCCTTTGGGCCCCATCTAAAAAACTTCATTGCCTAATTCCTTCACACATTGCTCCAGCCTCCATCCACAACCAGAGCCACGCCCGTCATAAATGCTGTTTCATCACTTGCTAAGAAGACAAGTGTCTCTGCCATTTCATCCACCGTGCCGATCCGACCCATTGGCTGGCGGTCAATGAATGATTGCCTTGCTTCGTCGTAATTTCCTTGCGCGCGCATGCGGCCTTCTAGCGAGGGGGTATCAACTGTGCCCGGACACAACGCGTTGCAGCGAATGCCTTTGCTCACAAAATCAGCCGCAATGGATTTGGTAAGGCCGATCACCGCCGCCTTGGTCATCCCGTAGGCAAACCGATTGGGTACGCCGATCACAGAAGACGCGACCGAGGCCATATTGATGATGTTGCCGCGTTTGCGTTCGATCATGCCGGGCAATACCGCGCGTGCCATGCGGTACATCGACCGCACATTCAGGTTGATAGACTTTTCAAAGCCGTCCTCGTCACAGTCCAAGATCGTGCCGTTGTGGACAAAGCCTGCGCAGTTGAACAACACATCAATCTCCCGGTCTTGGGTGATCGCGGCAATGGCTGCCTTATCAGTTACATCGAGGGGGGCTATATCAATTGCGTTCGGCGCTTCGTTTTTCAACGTGGCGAGCAATTCTTCATTCACGTCTGTAGCTAAAACCTTTGCCCCCTCGCGCGCAAAAGCAAGCGCACTCGCGCGACCCATACCTTGGGCTGCTGCGGTTACAAATATTCTTTTTCCGTCAAGTCGCTTCGTCATTACATCTCACTTCAAATGAAAAATTTCTTCTAAACGTGCCCACTGCTCATCAGGCTTACCGGTCGCAAGGGGGGCTTGGCAGGGGCCTGTCAACGCCCACCACTCTTGGGTTTTGTCGTGTTCTTTCATCCGCTCCATGTCCGCGTCGAAATCTGTCCCCACATATTCCCAATAGGCAAAAAGCAGGTTCTCGGGTTCACGCAAAAAAATGGTGTAGTTGCGGATGTTGCACTGGGAAATTTTGGCAAGGATCTGCGGCCACGCATCTGCGTGAAGCGCGCGATATTCCGCGACTTTCTCCGGCTTCAAACCGATTACCCATCCCATGCGTTCGCTCTGTGTCATCTTTTTCCCTATGCCACCTTGAGATTGGGGTAGGCCCCAATGGCGCGTTGTTCTATGGCCTGCCAATCCCACTCGATGCCGAGACCTGGCGAGGTTGGCGCCCGGGCCACACCGGCTTCCATCTCAAGCGTACTTAGCGTGATGTCATCAAGCTGGGGTATGTATTCGAGCCATTGCCCATTTGGCACAGCGCAAACCAGTGACACATGCAGTTCCATCAGGAAGTGAGGACTGACCGCCACATTGTACGTTTCTGCAAGGTGGGCCACTTTGAGCCACGGCGTAATGCCCCCTACCCGCGCAACGTCCACTTGAACGATGGAGCAGGCGTCTTGTGCCAAATACTCGCGGAACTGAGCAGGTGAATAGAGAGACTCCCCCACAGCAATCGGCGTTGAAGTGTGAGCCGCCAACCACGCGTGGCCTGCCACATCATCGGCGGGCATTGGCTCTTCCATCCACGCGACGCCTAATGTCTCCAACTGACGGGCACGGCGCAGACTTGCATCTCGGGTAAAGGCTTGATTGGCATCGGTCATGATTTCGAATTCATCGCCCACAGCTTTGCGTACATGCTCAAGGCGCGCCATGTCGTGAGACAGGCTCGGCTTTCCGATTTTAAGTTTCGCGCCGCTAAAACCGGCTTCTTTCATCTGGAGGGCGTCTTCTGCAATCTCTTCTTTTGAGAGATGTAACCAGCCGCCTTCAGTGGAATAGACCGGGATTGTGCTGCGCGCGCCTCCCGCCATAACGTGCAGCGGCAAGTCCGCTTTCACGCATCGCAAGTCCCATAGGGCGGTGTCAATTGCGGCCAGAGCCAAAGAGGTAATCGGCCCGACCATGGTTGCGTGGGTCGACATTTTAAGGTCATGCCACAGAGCTTCGATACATCTGGGGTCGCGCCCAATCAATTGAGGGATTAGATGGTCGCGCAATAAAGCGATGATGGAACTGCCGCCGGTTCCAATGGTGTAGCTATAGCCGGTTCCGCTTGCGCCATCTGTATCCCAAATTCGCAGGATGATGGTTTCTTGGCACTCAAAACTTTGGATCGCATCAATGCGGACTGTCTTGGGCACCAGC
>NVSO02000017.1 GCA_002401305.2 Rhodobiaceae bacterium
ACAAAATGGATATCCCCGAGTGCGCGTGCGCTTGGTTACCTAGGCGAAACGCACATTGAGAAGAATTTGCGTCGCCTGATACGCCAGAAAAAATACACGGTAACATTCGATCAAGATTTCGAAGGAGTTATGCGCGCGTGTGCAGCACCACGGCCCGGACGTATCCATCTCACTTGGATTAGCGAACGTGTAATTGCTGCTTATAAAGAGCTACACCTTGCCGGGCACGCCCATTCTGTTGAAGTCCGCAACGCAGATGGCGATTTAATTGGTGGTCTCTTTGGCGTTGTCAGTGGCGGTGTTTTCATCACCGAGAGCCAATTTAAGTTGGTGCGCGACGCCTCAAAGGTTGCCTATGTCACGCTCAATCGCCATTTGGCGGAGTGGGGCTTTCAGGCCAACGACGGAAAATACATGACCAAGCACCTCGCCAATCTAGGCATGCGTGAAGTCTTTCGCAATGAGTACACGCGGTTGGTAAACCGAACTCAGGGCCTGATGCCACCGGGGCGTTGGGAAGTGGACGAAGACTTGGATGTAGCTGGTTGGAAGCCGGATCAGCCGACGCCTTTGTAAGCGCCATTCAAGTAGCTCGGTGAGGCGTTAAAACCTTGCTGGGCAAATCGCCCATTGCCCCCTACGATGTGGAAAACAAAGTGGGAGGCGACGAGCCGCATGAGTACGCTGGAAAATTCAAAGAGAACAATCAATCATCACCTCATCGGAGAGCCTGGGAGTGTCGCTCAATTAGCGACCCCGGCCCTGATCATCCAAAAAGATGTGTTCGACGCCAATGTCCAAGCAATGAAAGAACATTGCGTGCGCAATGGACTGTCACTGCGTCCTCATTCCAAAACACATAAATCTGTGACCATTGCCAAAATCCAAATTGAAGCCGGTGCAGTGGGTGTTTGTTGCGCCAAGCTGGGGGAGGCTGAGGTCATGTCAGCGGGTGGGATCGAAAGCATCCTGATTACATCACCCTTAATAACGGCCCAAGCTGTTGCACGTCTCATGACGCTCAATGCTAAAACGCCGGACCTTATGGTCGTGGTAGACCACCCTGAAAATGTGGAGACCTTGGCAGCGGCCGCTGTATCGGCAGGCAAGTCTTTGAGTGTTCTGATCGATCTTGATATTGGCCTGCATCGCACAGGCATTGCGCCGGGCGAAGGGGCATTAGAGCTTGCCCAAGATATCGCCCGCCATGCCAGCCTGACCTTCAAAGGGTTGCAAGCCTATGCCGGTCATCTGATGCATATTGATGAGTTTGAAGAGCGCCGTAAAAAATCCTTGGAGGAGATGCAACGCCTGAAAACCATGCGCGATGCCCTCAAAGAACTAGAGATCGACTGCGCCATTATTTCAGGCGGTGGCACGGGTACCTATAATATTGACCCCGAAGCCAATGTGCTGACCGAGCTGCAAGGGGGGTCCTACATCTTTATGGATCGCCAATATAATGCGGTTTTGGGCCCCAAAGACACACCACCTCTTTTTGATGCCTCCCTCTTTGTGCAAATGACAGTGGTGTCCAAAAACACACCCGGCATTGTCACCACGGACGCAGGCTTCAAGTCTTTCGCCACTGATGCAGAAGACCCTCCTCAGCTGGTTGCTGGCGCCCCAGAAGGCGCGAACTTCTTTTTCTTCGGGGACGAGCAAGGCGGCATATTTTTGCCAGATGGGCAGGACCTTGCCCTAGGTCACGTGTTGACAGCATTGACCCCGCACTGCGATCCGACTGTTAATCTCTACGATGTATATCACGTGGTAGAGGGCGACATGCTCATCGACATTTGGCCCATTGAGGCGCGCGGCTGTTCTAGCTAGCTGCCACTTAGTGCAGGCCAACGAAGGAGAGACAGATGCGGATTGGTATTTTAACCGGCGGCGGGGATGTGCCGGGGCTTAACGCCTGCATCAAAGCGGTGACCAGACGTGCCAGCGAACTGGGCTGGGATGTTATCGGCTTCCGGCGCGGTTGGGCGGGGCCCCTCAATTATAATCCTGATGACCCTGAAGGGTCAGAGAAATATTTGGTGCATTTGACACCCGCCATGGTGCGCACGATTGACCGGACCGGGGGCACAAAGCTTCATACCGCGCGCTTGCATCCCCACGAAGTTAAAGCGGGCGATATGCCTGAGTTTCTCAAAGCCAAGTTTGCGACAGACGATGGATCAGATGCAGATTGCACGCCCCATATTTTGCGCGTGCTCGATCATCTAAAAATCGATGCGATGATTACCATCGGCGGTGACGGAACGCTGTCGTTTTCTGCGCACCTGCACCAAGAAGGGGTGAAGGTCATGTCCATTCCCAAGACCATGGACAATGATGTTTTTGGGACAGACTATTGCATCGGTTTTTCAACGGCGGTCACCCGCTCTGTAGACTCATTGCAGCAATTACGTACCTCAACAGGATCTCACGAGCGCATTGCCGTGGTCGAAATGTTTGGTCGCAACTCCGGTGAAACAGCATTGATCTCAGGCTACCTTGCCGATATGGACCGTGTGCTGATCGCAGAAGTGCCCATCGACCTAGACAAGCTGACGGATCTCATTGTTGAAGACCGTGCTGCCAATTCAGCGAACTACGCCATGATGGTGGTGTCTGAGGGGGCCTATCTTGTCGGCAATACAGCGCTCGGAAAATCCACGGACGAGACCGGGCAGCGAGAACTGGGCGGCATTGGTCAGATCGTCGGCGAAGAGATTAAGAAGCGCACCGGCATCGGCATCATTGGGCAAAACCTTGGCTACCTTATGCGATCCGGCGCACCAGACGCGTTGGACGTGATGGTCGCAAAAGCCTACGGCACAATGGCCGTGCAAATGTTGGCGGAAGGCCGTTTTGGTCTGATGATGGCGTTGCGGGACGGCAATTATTGTGCGGTCCCTGCCGATGAATGCATCAAGGGTATTAAGCGGGTAGACGTTGCAGCTCTTTACGATCCCAACGCCTACCGACCGCGTATTGCCAAAGTCGAAGCGATGCCAATGTTCCTATATTAGGTTTGGCACACTCAACAATTAGGCAGACAAAATACGTTCCATTGCAGAGGCCTTGAGAAGCAGCTTACCATTTTCATCGGTGAAGGTTGCTTCCACAAAAGCTTGGCTGCGGCTGCGATTGACGACAATGCCTTCACACCGAACAATGCCTTTCGTGACGGGCCGGAAGAAATTTGTCTTCAGATCAATCGATGTAAAATTTTGGTCATCTTCCAAAATTGTCATCAAGGCATAGGAGCACGTCTGGTCCGCAAGGGCCGCTAGATAGCCACCGAAAACTGCCATTGGATTCATGTAGTCTGGATTGACAGGCCATTCAAAAACCACACGGCCTTCTTCAACTGTGGTGAGTTTGCAATCATAAAGCTGTAACGCTTTGACATGAGGGGGCGCTTTGGCGGGATCTTGTTTTTGTGTATTCGCCAAAATACTTTTCCAGCTCGGCATGAGGGAAACCTTTCGATCAGTCGGTCAGAGGGGAGGAGGTGGGTATTAGTCCGAAGATTCTGCCTCAGCGGCTTCGGCTAAAAGCTCGGGCAATCCCACAATCTCATTGTAGCGCGAGAAACTAACCCGTGCTTCATCATCTGGCAACTGGTCGGCCTTCAACATATTTGCATAAACACTTTCCAGTTTTTGCGTAACGCACAGCAATGCTGAAACGGGGAAAAGCGCAATCTTATAACCAATTTCCTGAAGGGCTTCGCCGTCCAAATAGGGCGTCTTGCCGTCTTCAACCATATTAGCCACCAACGGAATATCACTATACCGCTCTGCAATCGCTTCCAACTC